>NHET02000083.1 GCA_002170355.2 Gammaproteobacteria bacterium TMED92 | reverse complement strand
GACCGGGCCCGAGCGCAACAATCAAAAGTGGCCCAAGGTAGCAGCCATCGCTCGGTGTTCGTCATGGGCGCGCTATCTAGTCTGGTGGTGTCGCCGTGTATCACCCCGCCGTTGGCGGGAGCGCTAATCTACCTGTCAAACACCGGGGATGTTGCGCTTGGCGGCAGTGCGTTATTTTTCTTAGCGTTAGGCATGGGTGTCCCGCTGATGATCGTTGGCGGCAGCGGCGGCCATTGGCTACCCCGAGCAGGGGGTTGGATGGATACCGTTAAAGCCGCGTTCGGTGTCGGTTTATTAGGTGTGGCGATCTGGCTGTTGGCGCGGCTAATACCGGCGCCGGTAGTGCTGTTGTTGTGGGGCACGCTGTTGATTGGCAGCGGCGTGTACTTGGGCGCGCTGGTGTTCAGCGGCGCACAGCAGGTTAATCGTGGTATGCAGGCGCTTGGCATTGTTGCGCTGGTCTGGGGTGTGATGTGCGTTATCGGTGCTGGTGCGGGGGGGCGTGACCCACTGCAACCGCTAGGCGGCATTGGCGGCACAGTGGTTTCGGCAGACGCACCAATGCAGCTAGGTTGGCAGCCGGTTAAGAGCTTGGCAGATGTACAACAGCAAATCCTCAACAGTGATAGGCCAGTGTTGCTGGATGTATACGCCGACTGGTGTGTCTCATGCAAAGCGATGGAAGAAGAGGTATTCCCCGCGGTCACGGTGGCACCACTGCTGCAGCAGTTCAGACTGCTGCGAGCCGACGTCACGGCGAATGACGCAACAGATCAAGAATTGTTGAAGCACTACGGCTTGTTTGGACCGCCGAGCTTGGTGTTTTTTACTGGAGATAGCAGCGAGATCGAAGAATTTCGGCTTCAGGGAGAAGTGCCGGAACAGCAGTTAAGCCCACATTTGACTGCTGTTTTGGACTATTTTAGTGAAACATAAGAAATTAAAATCGGCTAAAATGCTCATAAAATCGCGAAAAACAACATAAGATCGGCTAAATTAAAAAAATAGATTGGGCAAGCAGAAATGAAAGAAAGTGCACGTAAATTGTTGTTGCTGAATGGGCCTAATCTGAACCTGCTAGGAACAAGGGAACCCGATGTTTACGGTCAACAAACGTTGCCGCAAATTGAGCAACAATTGATTGCACAGGCTCAAGCTGCAGGCGCTGAATTGGCTGCTTTGCAAAGCAACGCGGAACATGAGCTGGTCGATGCTGTGCAAGCGGCGGAGGCAGATGGGGTGGAATTCATTCTGATAAACCCTGGAGCCTTTACACACACCAGTATTGCCTTAAGAGACGCATTCTTGGGTGTTGGAATACCCTTTATCGAAGTGCATTTGTCTAACGTTTACCAACGCGAAGAGTTTCGGCAGGTATCGTTCTTCAGTGACATCGCTGAAGGAGTCATTGTGGGCTTGGGCGCTCAGGGTTACACCTTAGCGCTCAGTGCGGCACTGGAGTATTTGCAGAGTCGGGAGGTTTGATGGANTTACGGAAAGTAAAAAAGCTAATCGAACTGGCCGAGGAGGCTGGTCTTGCTGAACTGGAGNTTACCAGTGGTGACGAATCGGTCCGCATTGCNAGGGCTGGCGCCACNCCTCAAGCGGTGATTGCAGATGCAGTTGTCGCGCCCAGCACGAAACCAGCGGCTGCAAGCGCCGGTGGTGGAGTAACGCCAGTGGTTGCAGCAACAACTGTTGTGCCAACGCCTATGGCCGGTACGTTTTACCACGCGCCAAATCCCGAGGCAGCGCCCTTTGTGCAGGTTGGTGACGCAGTTCAGCTTGGCGACGTGCTGTGTATTGTCGAAAGCATGAAGATGATGCACGAAATCAAAGCGCCCAGTGCGGGTACGGTGACCGCAGTGCTGGTAGCAAATGGCCAACCNATTAGCACTGGTGATGGTTTGTTTGAACTTTCGTGAGTTGGATTCAACTGCGTTGGCAATTGCGCTCAGAACAAGTGGCAAGTGCAGAGTCCCTGCTCAGTGATCATGGTGCGGTAGCCTTAGTGTTGGAAAGCCTGGCCGACGAGGTCGTGCTGGAGCCAGACCCTGGCGCGACGCCGATGTGGACCGAGGTGTANCTAAAAGCATTTTTTTCGTTGGACTTAGATGTGGCGGCATTGGGGTTGGCTCTCAGATCCCATGACCCTGATGTGCATGATCATTGTGAATTCGACTTTGTGGCCGAGCAGGATTGGCAAACGGCGCTACAGCAGCATGCGCTGCCGCAAGAGTTTGCTGGTCGCCTGCGGCTGCTGCCGAAGTCTGCTGTTGACGATGCGGAACCCAGCGACGCCGCGTGCCTGTACCTGGATCCGGGGTTGGCGTTTGGCAGCGGCAGCCACCCGACGACACGCATGTGTGTTAGTTGGATGGCAAGAGAGGTACAAGCGGGCCAACACGTTTTGGATTTTGGCTGTGGTTCAGGGATTCTTGCCATCGCAGCGGTGCTGATGGGGGCTACCGCAGTAGGGGTGGATCACGACGAGCAAGCGGTGTTGGCAACGACAGACAATGCGCATTTCAATGGCATTGACGCTACCCGGTTAAAAGTTGTCAGCTTAGCCGAGTGGCAGAGGCAGTTGCAGCCGGGCGAGAGCTTCGATGTTGTCGCAGCCAATATTCTTGCCGGCCCGTTGCAACAGCTCGCACAGCACTTTTGTGCGTTGCTAGCTCCCCAAGGGCACGTTGTACTCTCTGGAATACTGCCTGAGCAATGCAGCGAAGTAATGTTGGCTTATCCACAGATTGATTTTGTTGAGCCGGTCATTGAAGATGGTTGGGCCTGCTTGATTGGGGTAAAGCGTCGCTAAAGGCGTAACAGTTGGCAAAAACCTGCTTTGGTTTGAAAAACATATTGCAAAGGGAGATTCAAATGATCGGATACATCACTATAGGTGTGAGTGACATAGATAAGGCGAGCAGTTTTTACGACGACTTGCTCGCCGAAGTTGGCGCCAAGCAACTGTTTGGACAAGATCGGATCAAATTTTACGGCACAGGCCCTGGCGCGCCGATGCTAGCGATTTGCATACCATANGACGAGCAAACGCCGCAACACGGTAACGGTAATATGATTGCGATACCCGGCGGCGATCGCGCTGGCGTAGATCGGTTATATGCAAAGGCGATGGAGTTGGGCGCTAGCGACGAAGGTGAACCTGGCGAGCGCCTGCCGATATTCTACGGCGCGTATGTGCGTGATCCGGACGGCAATAAATTGTGTTTTTATGAAATGAAGATGTAGTTCGACAGCGCGAGTAGCTGTCGGTTTAGTAGCGAGGGCGGTATCATACCGCCCTCTTTTTTTTGCCCCGTTTTATGTCTGACGCAGCTCTCTCCTCAGCATTGGATCTAGGCTCGGTGCAGTTACGCAATCGCGTCGCGTTAGCGCCCATGGCTGGGCTGACCGACGTACCGTTCCGCACCATGGCTTGGCGCTTTGGCGCCGGTCACATGGTCAGCGAAATGGTTGCCTCTAAACTCGAACTCTGGAACACGCAAAAGAGCCAACTGCGACGTATTGCAGTGGCTGGCGGCGCCCCGATGGCGGTGCAGATGGCGGGTAACGACCCGGGTGTCATGGCAGAAACTGCGCGGCGTCTTAGCGGTGAGGGCGCTGCCCTCATCGACATCAATTTTGGTTGTCCGGCGAAAAAGGTATGTCGTCGTGCGGCGGGGTCGGCGCTGTTGGCTGACCTCGAGCGGATTACTGCCATAGTGGAGGCGGTGGTAAGTGCCGTAGCAGTGCCAGTTACGGTAAAGACGCGCACGGGGTTAGACATTGATGACGAATATGGTGTGGATGCGGCTGTGGCCGCAGAACAGGCCGGCGCAACAATGGTAGTGATTCACGGCCGCAGTCGCGCGTGCAGATTTGTTGGGCCGGTGCGCTTCAAACCGGTCGCAAACGCCACCCAACGGTTAAAAATTCCGCTACTGGTTAATGGCGACATTACGGATAAACAAACTGCCACAGTTGCGGTAACGCAAACCGCTGCCGATGGCGTGATGATCGGTCGTGGCGCGATTGGGCAACCCTGGCTTTTTCAGGTACTAACAGGTGGCGAGATGCCCAGCGTCAGAGAGCGCTTATGCGTAATGGGCGAGCACTTGCAACATATGCATCAGTTTTACGGACTGCAACAGGGCGTGCGTATTGCACGCAAACATATTCAGGCCTACCTACAAACATTAGGCGTAGCGCAACTAATTCCGCAATTTATGAGCTTGGACACGGCATTCGAGCAATTGACCTGGCTGAACGCGCTCACCGAGTGTCGGATCAAGAGCCTGCAACAACAGGCTTTGGCGACACCTCAGATGGCGGCAAATTCAGCATATCGATAGGAGACCCGCATGCCATTGCAGATTCGTAGGGCGTTGATCAGTGTTTCAAACAAAAGTGGCATAGAAGAGTTCGCCCGCGCCNTGGTAGCAGCTGGTGTGGACATTCTCTCTACGGGGGGCACGTACAAAACGTTGCTGCAAGCTGGTATTGCTGTGACGGAAGTCGCCGACCATACGGGGTCGCCGGAAATCATGGACGGCCGCGTTAAAACCCTACATCCCAAAATCCATGGCGGCATTTTGGCCCGCCGCGGTACNGACGACGCAGTGCTCGCAGAACAGGGAATAGCGCCTATCGATTTGGTGGTGGTGAACCTGTATCCATTCGCCGAGACCATTGCGCGTAAAGATTGCACTGACGAATTGGCGATCGAGAACATCGACATTGGTGGTCCCACTATGGTGCGCGCTGCGGCGAAAAACCACACCGACGTTTTAGTCGTGGTGCAACCGCAAGACTACCCGCTGGTATTACGCAGAGTTGCCGACAACAGTATCGATTACGCTATGCGTCGTGGGTTTGCGTTGCAGGCATTCCGTCATACCGCTCAGTACGATGCTACGGTGGCAGGCTATCTTGGCGCAGCCGANACTCTACCAGATTCGTTAACGCTCACTTTTAACAAGATTGATGACATGCGCTATGGTGAAAATCCGCACCAGCGTGCCGGGTTTTATCGGGAGGTAGCGGGNGCCGNTAGCGTTAGTGATACAGCGGGAACCATCGCGGGATACCAGCAGTTACAGGGCAAAGCGTTGTCCTACAATAATATTGCGGATACCGACGCCGCCCTGGAGTGCGTAGCAGCCTTCAGTGAGCCAGCTTGCGTTATTGTGAAACACGCTAATCCATGCGGCGTGGGCCTGGGTGACAATCTGTTGCAGGCGTATGAAAAAGCGTTTGCTACCGATCCTACGTCGGCGTTTGGCGGCATTATTGCGTTCAATCGAGTTCTTGATGCCGAGGTGTTAGAAGTGATTCTCGAGCGGCAATTTGTTGAGGTGGTCATTGCGCCAAGTGTTGAGCCTGCAGCTCTGCAGGCAGCACAACAGAAAAAGAATGTGCGTCTGCTCAGTTGCGGCGAACGTAGCGAGGGCAAGCGCGGTATGGAGTACAAGCGCGTGGGCGGCGGCTTACTGCTGCAAGATGCAGATGAGCTGTGCCTTGATGAGTCGGCATTGCGAGTGGTCAGCAAAACACAGCCGACAGCCCTCCAGATGGCAGATTTGCACTTTGCCTGGAAAGTCGCTTGGTTTACTAAATCCAATGCCATTGTTTACGCCAGGGACGCGCAAACTATTGGTGTAGGAGCGGGTCAAATGAGCCGTGTGATCAGCGCGAAGATAGCTGGGTTAAAAGCGGCAGAAGAAGGACTGACAGTGCCTGGTGCGGTGATGGCGTCGGATGCCTTTTTTCCATTCCGAGATGGTATTGATGCAGCAGCGGAAGCTGGTATCAGCGCGGTGATTCAGCCCGGTGGGTCTGTGCGTGACGATGAAGTGATTGCTGCCGCAGATGAGCACGGTTTGGCTATGGTGTTTACCGGAATTCGACACTTTCGCCATTGATACGACGAATGAATAACCATACAAATCTGTGGGTGCAGCAATGAAAGTATTGGTGATTGGCAGCGGTGGCCGCGAACACGCGTTGGCGTGGAAACTGAAACAGAGTGCTGGAGTTGAAGAAGTTTTAGTGGCACCAGGTAATGCGGGCACTGAGAGGGAGTTNGGTCTTCGCAATGTCGATGTGGCTGCAGACGATTCCGCTGGGCTGCTGACGCTGGCCCAGGACGAAGCGGTTGGCTTTACCTTGGTTGGTCCGGAAGTGCCGTTAGTGGCGGGCATAGTCGACGACTTTGCCGCGGCGGGCCTGGAGTGCTTCGGTCCGAGCAAGGCAGCTGCCCAACTGGAAGGCTCGAAAGCCTTCAGTAAGGCGTTTTTACAGCGGCACAACATACCCACAGCGGCTCATCAAACCTTTACTGACGTGACGGCAGCCAGTGATTATGTGCGCGCCAAAGGCGCGCCGATTGTCATCAAGGCCGACGGTTTGGCTGCAGGCAAAGGTGTTGTGGTGGCTACCGATGAGGCGGAAGCCTTAGCTGCAGTGGGCGATATGCTGGCCGGCAACGCGTTTGGTGAAGCCGGTCATAAAGTCGTTATTGAAGAGTTTTTGCAGGGCGAAGAAGCCAGCTTTATCTGCCTTTGCGACGGTACCCGAGCCATCCCATTCGCTTCGTCACAAGATCACAAAGCACGCGACGATGGCGACAATGGACCAAATACTGGCGGCATGGGTGCTTATTCTCCAGCGCCGGTGGTAACCCCAGAAGTGCATCAGCGGGTCATGCAGGACGTCATTGAACCGACACTCGCAGGCATGGCGCAAGACGGTATGCCGTACGTAGGCTTCTTGTACGCGGGCCTTATGATCGATGCGGACGGCCAACCGAAAGTGATTGAATTCAATTGCCGATTTGGCGATCCAGAAGCACAACCGGTGATGATGCGTTTGCAGTCGGATCTGCTGCAGGCTTGTCAAGCTGCGGTAGCAGGTAGGCTGGCAGATACACGTCTTCAGTTTGATTCCAGGGTAGCCCTCGGAGTGGTGATGGCTGCTGGCGGTTACCCACAAAACTACGATCGCGGTGACGCTATTGCAGGCCTTGATAAAGAGTTGGCTGACACCAAAGTGTTTCATGCCGGTACACGCGCAAAGGGCGATGCTGTGGTGACAGATGGTGGTCGAGTGCTGTGTGTGGTGGGGTTGGGAGACGATGTGGCGTTAGCCCAGGCGCGCGCCTACGAGCGCATTGATTTGATCGGCTGGCGGAACCGATATTTTCGCAAAGACATTGGCCACCGCGCGATTAACAGAGATTAGGCGGCACAACGCAAAGGACAAACTATGGGTTTGGATACTCGCAATAGCACTGACGTTATGGATCAGCTAATTAACGGTTTTGACCGCGCATTGAAAACGCTTACGGGCGGTCGTCAGGCGAACCGCGAGAACCCGGCACAACATGAGGTAGAAGCTGATCTGAGCAGTTCTGAAAAGGCTCATGTTGGCGGTTTGATGCGGGTTAACCACACTGGTGAAATTTGCGCTCAGGCGCTGTACGAAGGCCAAGCACTCGCCGCAAAAGACTCGCGCGCTAAACAGTCTTTGTTAGAGGCTGCAGCTGAGGAGCAAGATCATTTGAGTTGGTGCGCGCAGCGGCTTGAAGAATTAGACGAGCGGCCCAGTGTTTTTGATCCCTTGTTTTACGGTGCATCGCTCGTACTTGGTGTTGGGGCAGGTTTGCTAGGCGATCGCGTCAGTTTGGGGTTCGTTGAGGCTACTGAAAGCCAGGTTGTGAAGCATTTAGATGAACACCTTCAGTCTATTCCAGAGACCGATGCCAAGACTCGCGCAATCTTGCACGCCATGCGCAAAGACGAGGCGCGGCACGGTGCTCATGCCATAGAGATGGGCGGCGAAGCTTTTGCGCCATCGGTCAAGAGAGCGATGAGCGTATTAGCTAAGGTAATGACCCGCACCAGTTACCGTTTATAGCATCCGCGTAAACAACCGTTTAAGACGCAAATTCTACCGTTCGTCTCCTGCTGCACAAAGGGTGTTCGTGCAGATCTAGCATCAAAGCCTAGGGAAGGAGTTGAGGCTCTGTTATGGCGCAAGAACGCCAACAAAGATTAAGTAACCTCGGCGTTTCGAAACAAGCCAAACGCCCACAACAGAACACGTCGTCGCAGCCAGGTTCTGGCGATATTGTATTGGCATGGAACGCCGCCGCCGTCGCAAGTGCGTTTAGTCCCTCAGAGCATGGCCAGCAATCCGAGTATGGTGGGCAACTTTTTGATGAGCTCACCGGAGCGGTAGAAGAACCCAATCTGCAGTGTGAGCGCTACGCCCAGATGATTCCGGGGGAGCGTCTAGAGCCCACTGAGCCACACCTGCGGGCGTACATCGCCGAATCGAATTTACGTAAATTCAAATCTCAGAGCATTATCCTCTTCGGCGGTGAGAGCTGCGATTCAATATTTCTGCTGCTGCGTGGCATGGTTTCTGTACATATAGATGGCGTCGCCGATCGAGAAATTATTGTCGACTATCTGCCGTCGGGAGAATTTTTTGGCGAACTGCCAATGTTTTTGGACAGTCGGCAACGCAGCGCTGCGATCAAGGCCAAGTTCGATTGTGAGGTGGCAGAGCTGTCATATTCGCGTTTTCGATTGCTGTCCCAAGCGTATCCAGATTTAGTATTCGAAGTGGCGAAGCAAATGGCCAATCGACTTGTGCGCACCACGCAAAAGGTTAGCGACCTCGCGTTTCTTGACGTCACCGGTCGAGTAGCGCGAACCCTTATGGAGTTATCCAAGCAGCCCGATGCGGTAACGCACCCGCTTGGCATGCAGATTAAAATAACCCGTCAGGAATTGGGCAACATTGTCGGTTGTTCCAGAGAAATGGCTGGTCGAGTGATTCGGTCCTTATCCACAGAAGGGCTCATTTCGGTGCGTGGCAAGACCATGGTTGTCCACGGCACGCGCTGAGCCATGCGAGAGCCCGCCTAGCTAAAAAGTTCAGACAGCGCCTGTCCTGGATCGTCAGCGCGCATAAAAGCCTCACCCACCAAGAAGCAGTGCACGTCGTGCTGCTGCATGAGTTGTACATCTGCCGCACTGCGAATGCCGCTTTCGGTGACGACTGTGACATCACGAGGAATGCGCGGCAGCAGGTCGATGGTGTTTTGTAGATCTGTGGCGAACGTTTTTAAGTTGCGGTTGTTAATGCCGATAAGCGTAGGTTCTAGACTCAGAGCGACACTAAGCTCTTGCGCATCGTGCACTTCGATCAGCACGTCTAACTCTAGGCTTTGCGCCAATTGGTTTAAGTGCGTCAGGTCTGCCACGTCGAGAGCGCTGACAATAAGCAAGATGCAGTCGGCGCCCATAGCCCGGGCCTCGTACACCTGATACTCGTCAAGCGTAAAGTCTTTGCGCAGCAGCGGTAGTGCGACGGCGTCACGCACTTGCATAAGATAATCGTCGTGGCCTTGGAAATACTGCTCGTCAGTTAGCACAGACAAACAGGTTGCGCCGGCAGCGGCGTAGCTCATGGCTATTTTTTTAGGTTCAAAGTTCGCGCGGATAATGCCTTTGCTCGGCGACGCCTTTTTTATTTCTGCAATGATGCCGTTTTGGCGGTCATGGGCGCGTGTCTGCAACGCCGCAACAAAGCCCCGCGGCCGAGGCATCAAAGAGGCACTTTGCTGCAACTCAGATAAGGGTCGTTGCGCACTGCGCTGAGCGATTTCCTGGCGTTTGGTCGCCAGGATCTGTTCCAGAATATTACTCATGGGGTGCCTGCGCTGTTGCTTGTGTCAGCACTCTCTGCTGCCATCAACGAACTAATACGAGCCAGTTCCGCCAAGCGTTCTTTGGCTTGCCCCGAAGCGATTGCGTCTTGGGCCATAACGACGCCGTCGTGCAAGCTGTCGGCGATTCCGCAGACGTAAATTGCGGCACCGGCGTTGAGGCTGACAATGTCGGCTGCCGCGCTGGTTTCGTCGCTGAGGGCTTGTTTTACCAGTTGCAAACTTTGTTCGCTCGATTGCGCTTCAAGCGCTGCTAGAGCCGCTGAGCTGTGGTTCGAGATCGGGAAATCCTTGGGCCTGAGGGTATAGGTGTTGATAGTGCCATCCTTTAGCTCGACCACCTGGGTGTCCGCGTCCAGGCGAATTTCATCAAGGCCATCGCTGTGCACGATCATGGCGTGTTGTGTGTCCAATAGCGCCAATACTTCGGCCATTTTGTACTGCCAGTCGGGGCTAAATACCCCGATGACCTGACAGCGGGCGCCTGCCGGATTAGTCATTGGGCCGAGCACATTCATCATGGTCCTAATACCTATTTCCTGGCGCACCGGCCCGGCAAAGCGCATGGCGCTGTGATGAGCTTGAGCGAATAAAAATCCGACGCCGACATCGCGAATACAGGTCGCGATTTGCTCTGGGGTTAGGGCCAAACTGACCCCGGCAGCCTCTAGCAAGTCGGCACTGCCGCTGAAGCTAGTCATTTTGCGATTGCCGTGTTTGGCAACGTGAGCGCCTGCGGCAGCAGCCACGAAAGCCGCAGCGGTAGATATGTTGAACAGTTTGGCACCGCTGCCACCGGTGCCGCAGGTGTCGACCAAGTGTGGGACGTCTACCAAAACTTTAGTCGACAGCGCACGCATGGTCAGCGCTGCGCCGGCGATTTCCGCTGCGCTCTCACCTTTCACCCGCAGCGCTGCGAGCAAGGCGCCAATCTGCGCAGCTGTTGCTTCGCCTGACATAATGCTGTGGAACACAGCAGCGGCATCACTTTGACTAAGGTGGTTACCCTCAACAATTGCTGTCAGTGCTGCTGGAATGTCCATGCTCAAATTCTCTGATGATTAAGTGGCTTGTAAAAAGTTTTGCAACAACGCGTGACCCTGTTCGCTCAGAATAGATTCAGGGTGAAACTGCACACCCTCAATGGGGTACTCGCGGTGTCGCAGTCCCATAATCTCGTCGACTTGGCCGTCATTTTCGGTCCAAGCAGTCACCTCTAAACAATCGGGCAAACTGGTTTGATCAACAACCAGGGAGTGATAACGAGTTGCTGTGAAAGGCGTCGTCAAGCCTCTGAATACACCGGTTTGCCTGTGCTGAATGGCAGATGTTTTGCCGTGCATGACTTCTTTCGCGCGAATCACTTGGCCACCGAACACCTGGCCAATGCTCTGATGACCAAGGCAGATACCAAGAATCGGTATTGAGTTGCCAAAATTTTTGATACACGCCATAGAAATACCAGCTTCGTTTGGCGTGCATGGGCCCGGAGAAACGACGATTTTTTGTGGGTTCAATTTGGCAATGTCGTCCAGGTCAACTTCGTCGTTGCGGCGTACTTCGATCTGCGCGCCCAACTCGAGCAAATACTGCACCACGTTGTAGGTGAACGAATCGTAGTTGTCGATCATTAGAATCATCGTAACGCCCTATGCTTCGCTATTGAGTTGGATCAACCAATTGGTTTTCAGCTAGAGCCGCTGCGCGAAAAATAGCGCGGCCCTTGTTAAGACTCTCTTTCCACTCTAGGCGCGGTACTGAGTCATGCACTATGCCGCCGCCAGCTTGGATATATAGTTTGCCGTCTTTGATCACGGCGGTGCGAATGGCGATTGCAGTGTCCATGTTGCCATTCCAGGCCAAATAGCCCACAGCACCGCCATAAATGCCACGCTTCACTGGCTCTAATTCATCGATAATTTCCATTGCCCTAACTTTGGGTGCGCCTGATAGCGTGCCAACTGGCAGAGTGGCGCGTAATACATCCATGGCTGTTTTGCCGGCTTGCAGCTTGCCTTCCACGTTAGATGAGAGATGCATGACGTGAGAGTAGCGTTCGATAACGAATTGTTCAGTTACGGTGACTGAACCCGTAGCGGATACTCGACCCACATCATTACGGCCAAGGTCGATCAGCATCAGGTGCTCAGCCAGTTCTTTTGGATCTGCTTTCAGCTCTGCCTCAAGCGCCTGATCCTCAGCTTCGTCGTGGCCGCGCCGTCGCGTGCCGGCTAACGGCCGGTTAGTAATCACACCGTTTTCCAGTCGCGCCAAAATTTCCGGGGAAGAACTCACGATTTGAAATTCTTCGAGATTCATAAAGTACATATACGGCGACGGGTTAAGGCTGCGCAGAGCGCGATACAGATTTACTGCAGGCGCTTGAAAAGGAATGGACATTCGTTGTGCCAGCACCACTTGCATTACATCGCCTGCGCGGGTGTATTCGCGGATTTTCTCTACTGCCTGTTGAAACGCCGCTTCACCAAATTCTGAAACAAAGTCGCTTTCCTCTATGTGCTTGTTGGCGCTGCCACCTGCCAAGCCCTGCACCGGTAGATGGAGTAGATCAGCACGTTCTCGCAAGCGTTTTTGCATGGCCTCGGCGGCGCCTTGCTGCTCCGGATCCACTAAACCGATTAATTGCATGCGCCCGCGTATGTTGTCAAAAACCACAACTTCTTCGCTGACCATGAGCAATATATCTGGCGTGTTAAGAGTATCTTGGGGGGCGCTCTTGGCCAGTCTTTGCTCAACATAGCGCACGGTGTCGTAACCGAAGTAGCCGACCAAGCCGCCGAAGAACCTTGGCAGATCCGCAACGACTTCCACATCAAAACGCTGTTGGAATCTTTCGACGAAGGTCAGAGGATCGTCGGTGCGAATCGATTCGGTGATTTCGCCATCATGGATGACCTCTACCAAATCGCCGCTGATTTTGATGATCGTACGCGCAGGTAGTCCGATGATTGAGTAGCGTCCCCATTTGCCGCCATCGTCGCCGGCATTTTGTGCCGACTCTAATAGGTAGGAATAAGGCCCGTTGGCGAGTTTAAGATACACCGAAAGTGGGGTGTCGAGATCAGCCAGAGTCTCGTAAACAACAGGAACGCGTTTATAAGTGGGCAATGTGAGAGTCATAGCAGGCCTGTAAGCAAAAAATAAAGCGGAGGGTCAAAAATTGGCGAGTACAATTATTGGCGTCGCCAACACTCCCATGAGCGGATGCTCATTTTTGCCAACGTTGTCAGGCCGAACATATGCATTCCAAGAGGCTCAAGAACTGAGTGAACGAAGGCTACCACGCATGTTTTGCGATGTGGAGTAAGTAGCGGCGTATCGGTTAGGTCGAGGAGAGCGAAGCTAGATCGGCAAGTCAGCAAAACTTACGATGACGTAATCGGCTTGCAGCGTCGTAACGTCAACGCCGTGGTTGTAACCATCTTGCAGGCAAGCGACGTCAACCTTGGCGGCTTTTGCTGCCAATACATCGGTCTCAGAATCGCCGACCATTAATACCTGTTCGGGTGCGAGATTGAATCGCTCAAGACACAGATTAATCGGTGCTGCAGAAGGCTTCGGTTGCGCTGCCGTGTCGCCACAAACGACCAATTCGAAGTAGTCGTACAAACCGATCTGTTGCAGTAAGGGCTCGCTCAATTCTGTTAGTTTGTTGGTGACGACTGCCAGTCGGGCGCCCCGATCTTGTAACACCTGCAGCGTTTCGCGAACCCGAGGATAGATTACGCTGTGTACCGCAAGGTTTGCGCTGTAGTAGTCGAGAAATGGCGCGATCAATTCGTCGATAACGGCGTCGCTACTCGGTTGTTGGTGATGTTGTAGGGCTTGCTTGATCAGTGTGCGGGAGCCGTGCCCAATCCAGTGCCGAGTCAGAGTTTGAGCAACCGGCGCCAAGTTGGCTGTGGCGAGGGCATGATTTAAGGCTGCATCGATGTCGGGTGCGCTGTCGATCAAGGTGCCATCTAAATCGAACAAGTAAGCTGTATAACGGCTATGCGTCATGGTCAGGCGATATTTCGACGTAGTGCGCTGATGACCTCTGCGTAGTCGCTGTGGCCGAAGATAGCGGTACCAGCGACAAACGCGTCAGCGCCTGCGGCTGCGGCGTCACCTATGTTTTCGGGTTTTATGCCACCGTCAATCTGTAAGCGAATATTTCGTCCGCTGACCTCAATCATCTCTCGGGCTTGACGCAGTTTGTCCAGACTACTTGGAATGAACGACTGGCCGCCAAAACCTGGATTTACCGACATGATCAGTACTAGGTCGACGAGGTCGACCACCTCGGACAACACTTCGAGTGGCGTCGCTGGATTGAACACAATGCCAGCCTTTGCGCCGCCTTCGCGAATTTGGCTCAAGCTGCGGTGCAAGTGCTCGGTAGATTCCGGATGAATGGTCACGTAATCCGCTCCCGCCTCGACGAAGTCGCCAATGAGTCGGTCAACTGGTTTGACCATTAAATGGGCGTCAATCGTGCAGTCAAAGCCGGCTTTGCGGAGCGAGCTTAAAACTAGGGGTCCAACGGATAAGTTTGGGACGTAGTGATTGTCCATTACGTCAAAGTGGATGGTGTCAGCGCCGGCGTCGAGCACGGCTTGAACTTCTGTGCCGAGACGGGTGAAGTCAGCGGCGAGGATTGAGGGACAAATCCAATGATTCATAGCAACACGACACTCCACATGAGAAGCGACAGTTTAACCGACCTGAGCAGGCAACTGGTGGCCTATTTCAGCTGCCAACATCGCGCACCGCAGCGTACTCGTCCAAAGTGCCGATATCAGTCCACAGGCCGTGATGGATCTGTGCGCTCAACTGGCCGGTCGCCAAGGCCTTGAAATACAGCTCCCGCAGCGAGAACGGACCGGCGCGAGCGCCGACAAATAAATCTGCATGCAGCAGAGCAATACCGCAATAGACCCAGTCACCGCCGCGACGTATTACTCGGCCATCCGCGAAAGCAAAGTCGCCGACATCGCGATTTGCTGGCTTCGCCGTTAACACGAGATGAGCCAGGCTTGTGGGGTCTAGTCGCTGAGGCAAGGTGGCGAATTCGAAGTCAGTAAGAATATCGCCATTGAGTAACATAAAAGGCTCGTTACCCAGCAGGGGCAGTGCTTTAACAATACCGCCACCGGTATCCAGCAGTGTCGACTCGCGGCTATAACGAATATCAACGCCCAGCTCATGGCCGTTCCCGAGCGCGGCCTCAATTTGCTCGCCGAGGTGATAAAGATTGATCACTAAGTCGGTAACACCAGCGGCTCGTAGTTGCCTCACCTGCCTGACTAGCAGAGGCTCGCCGGCAATCGGTAATAAAGGTTTCGGTGTGTTGTCTGTCAGCGGCGCCAAACGGCGGCCCTGACCGGCAGCGAGGATCATGGCTTTCATAACAGCGTCGCCAGTTTATCGGTTAGCGGCTGGTGTATGGCGTTAAGCAAATGACTGAGAGACTCTGTTTCCGGGTAGCGCCGAGCTAACATCAGCAGATTTTGCAGCACCGGTGGTAACCAAACCAAGTGGCTGCTCTTGCCGTCTCGGAGGTGCAGACGCGCGAATATCCCCAGGGCTTTTACTTGACGTTGTATCGCCGTGAGGTCAAACGCGCGTTTCACAGCAATAAACTCTGCGGCGTCAAAGTGCGGCGAATGTTGCAAAAACAACTGTAGATAATGGTCGATCTTTGATTCGTCATGCCGGTAATAGCAGTCTCGCAGCAGGGACGCGATGTCGTACAAACTCGGCCCGATTAACGCGTCTTGAAAATCTACCACTCCCAGTTGGTTAGCGTTGAAGAGCAGATTGCGACAATGGAAATCTCGGTGCACGCAGACTTGGGGTTGCGCCAGCATGGTGTCGATGCAGAGGCTTTTTGCAGTGCGAAGAACGTCAGCACCAGCTGCGGCCAAGGTCGCTCCTTTTCGTCCCATAA
>NHET02000040.1 GCA_002170355.2 Gammaproteobacteria bacterium TMED92 | reverse complement strand
AAGATTCCTTATCTGCCTGAGGCGTTGGCAAAGAGGCAAGAGAACAAAGCCAATTGGATTGATCGTGACCCAGAGATCAAGTGTTTCTTGCCAGGAATTCCACGCGCGACCTACATGCCGCAGCCATTTCAAATATTTCAGAGTTCCGACTCGGTATTCTTTGCGTATCAGTACGCTGGGGCGGTACGAGAAGTGTACATGGAGGACCCTGGAGAGGCTCCGGTAGACAGTTGGATGGGCTGGTCTGCGGGTCGTTGGGAAGGTGATACTTTAGTCGTAGAGGTCACTGGCCAATACGACTCTACTTGGTTCGACCGCGCTGGTAATCATCATAGCGACCAAATGAAAGTGACCGAGCGTTACACGCCAATGAGTCCTTATCACTTGCAGTACGAGGCTACTATCGAGGATCCACAAACCTTTACGCAGCCGTGGACGATCAGCATGCCGCTGTATCGTCGCATGGAGGACAACGCGCAACTGATGGAATTCCGCTGTGTGGAGTTTGTTGAGGAGTTGATGTATGGCGAATGGCGCAGAACCCCACTGCCTCGTTAGCATAGGGAGCGTTTATCGTGAGACTCGTTAAGACTTTTAAGCTCTGCTCGGCAGTGGCTGCAATTGCCTTGAGCCTTTCGGCACAGGGCGCGGTTGATCTATCTGGTACATACAATGTGGCGACGCTCACGCCCTTGGAGCGGCCGAAAATGTTCGGCAATAACAAGTACCTGACCAAAGAAGCTGCGGAAAAGATTCGCGCTCAAGACGCGGCGGCAAAAGCTGAACGCGGCAAGAACAGTGATCCGAACCGCAGCGCCCCACCGGCAGGGGGGGATGGATCGGTGGGCGCTGCCGGTAACGTCGGAGGCTACAACACATTTTGGATAGATAACGGCAATAACGCGTTCCAGTTGGGCGGCAAGTTCCGCACCTCCATTTTGACCGCCCCTGACAACGGGCGGCGGCCGGAGCTAACCGCCGCAGCGAAAGCGAAGTTCGCGCAGGCGCGGCGCAATCGCCGAGGCAACTCCGGGGAAGCATGGTGGCTCAACGAGCAGGGCGAAGGCTCTGGCCCGTACGATGATATGGAGCTACGGCCGCTCGCAGAACGTTGTTTATTGGGTTTCGGTCCTGTTGCGGGACCTCCGATGTTTCCTACACTTTACAATAACTTAAAGCGCATAATTCAAACAGAAGATAGCATTATGATTTTGGCCGAAATGGTTCATGATGCGAGGATCATACGGCTCAACAGTGACCACCGTCCGAATCACATCCGCACTTGGCTGGGCGACTCGATAGGGCATTGGGAAGGGGACACCCTGGTTGTAGAAACTACCAATTTTAATTCTCAGCCAGCATTGTACGGTGCGGACGAAAACTTGCACGTTGTTGAACGCTTTAGACGCGTTGACGATAAAACGCTCAGCTATAGCTTCACGGTTACCGATCCTACGGTTTGGTCAGAACCATGGAGCGGCGAGTACCCGTGGCCACAAACGGACGAGAAGGTCTACGAGTACGCTTGTCATGAAGGCAACTACGCGATGGGCAACATCATGCGTGGGGCGCGATTGCTTGAGCAGGAAACGCGCTCCGCACAAGGAGCGGGGTCCTAATACGTTGCACAGATATTGAGAATTACGAAGAATCAGTCAAACTACTGCTCGGTCGGTTTAACAGTTAACAGGAGAAAACGCGGATGAGACTCAGGAAATTGGGAATAGGTATCGCTGCAATATCGCTGGCCGCAGCGACGGCCGCGACACTTAACGTGGCGGCTCACCATGCTTTTGGTGCGGAATTCGATCCGAACAGACCTTTAATTCTTAGAGGTCCTGTTACTAAAGTCGAATGGGTAAATCCACACGCTTGGATTCATCTAGAGCACACTACCGAAGAAGGCGAGAAAGAAGTTTGGATGGTTGAGGGCGGAACCCCGAACACCTTGCTGCGTCGTGGTCTGAATAAGCGCTCGTTAACACCTGGTACCTACATCATTGTAGACGGGTACCAGTCTAAAGATCGCTCGAAGCGAGCAAATGGTCGGGACGTCACATTGGCGGACGGGCGCAAGGTATTCATGGGTTCCTCTGGTACTGGGGCGCCTAGAGACGGTAAANACCCCACCNAACGATANACGGTCGTGGGCAACTGACATCGCGTCAGTGCGGGAAGAAAGCCGGGCATGCCCCGGCTTTTTTGTCGGTAACTGTCGCGCTCACTAGATTGCGATACTGCCGTCCGCTCTCATTTGACGATACAAACGATTAAAGCCGATACCGGACAAGGCGCTAACACACGCTGCCACCGCAAATACCCAAGCACCAGCACCTCCATCGTTGACGCCACCTAGCTGGGTGTAGAGGAACATGCCCAACAGCGGCGCGATTGCACCCCTAACACCCGTGAGCGTTACATGAATCCCCATGTAGGCAGATAACTGCTCTGACCGTGCAAAATCGTTATGCCCCAATTGCCAAGCCAGACTACCACCGCCTCGAGCGATTCCCATAACGAAGCGACTGGCAGCGAGCCATGTTATTGATCCTAGCAATGCGCCGATCAGGGTAAGCACTTGAGCGAGCACCCACAGGATGCTCTGTCGTGCGCGAAATTGTGCAACGTGTACCCGGTCTAGATAACGCGCCCAAAGCGGCAAAGAAAGCAGGCTCACGGCAAATGGGATCACCATGGTTAAGCCAATAGAAACGGCGTAGGAGGCCGACAATTCTCTTGTGATTAAAAAGATAAGCGGTGCCTCGATAAGCATGTTGCCGAATCCTGCGGCAAACATGGATGCTTGATAGGTGCCGAATCGTCTATCTTCGCGGAGGATAGTGAAGAAACCCACCGATTGCTGCCGTTGAGTCGCGGTTTCGCGTTCCTGGCGTAAATGTGCCGTCTCGCCAATCACCACTACGCGGCGGAAGAATAGAATGCCCAACACTCCGGTGACGACGCCAAACGCGTAAAGCCAAGACAAGCTGTCAGGATAGCGGTCAAGTAACGGACCGATGCAGGACGCGATCAATACCGTTACTAAACTCGCGATCATCTGCAGTTGTCCGGTCGCTTGGGCGCGTTCGTGGCGCGCGTAGTTCAGGCTCCAGATCACGCTGCGCACAGTAATCAGGCCGGCGACTAATATTCTCGAGGCGATCATGCTTGCAACCAGAATGACTGCGCCTAAGTCATTGATTGGCGATAGGGCCACAGCAAGCACACATACCAATACTGCAGCTTGGATTAAGCAGGCCAGGCTAACTTTCGGTCGGCCGGCGGCAATTCGGTTCCAAGCAAAACTAGATAGGTTAGCGAACATGGGTGCNGCGGTGATGATCGCTAGTANCAACGGACTGACCTGATAGATCTTTGCCGCAATTACGCCAACGACGCCGCCCTCAAGTAAAACCANGGTAATGGGTAGGGTGCATNCGGTGAGTTTCTCTGCGCGAAAACTCGGTCGCACTGCATCCGCGAGCTGTAAGTTAAGCCAGTTCAAAATCCAGCGATCCAGGTGCAAATGAGGATGCTAGCGATTTGGCCCCCTGTTCATTGGNTAGGGTTGCCAGCGTTCCAACGGGGCTCGGGGTAGGACAGTAGGGTTGACGCAGCTCATCGGCCATTTATTGCGTAACACCAAGGCGACTTCTCTGCCTACACGACGTCGCGTTTCTGGGCGCATGCGAGTTGTTGCTGACGCGACGTGGGGGCTGATTAGGACATTTTCCATCGACAATAATGGGTTGTCAGCGGCGGGAGGCTCCTGCTCCAAGACGTCCAGCCCGGCGGCGGCGATTTGCTCAGCATAAAGCGCGTTAAGTAATGCTGATTCATCGATCAAAGGACCGCGGGCGGTGTTGATGATCACTGCATGCGATTGCATCAGCGCCAGGGTTTCTGCATTGACCGCGTGATGAGTCTCCTCATTGTGCGGTGCGTGCAGCGATAAATAGTCGGATTGTTGGAACAATTCCTGAGCGCTTACGGGTTCTACGCCGGCCTCGGACATGATCAACTCGCTGACATAAGGGTCGTACGCAATGACCCGCATGCCGAAGGCTCTGGCGCGTCTCGCGGTACAGCGTGCGACGTTGCCGAAGGCGTACAATCCCAGCGTCTGTCCCATAAGTCGTGGGACGTGATTGAGTAATGGGCGTCCAGACCACCAGCGGCCATCTGCGGCCATTTGAGCCATAGTCTTCATACGACGTGCGCATGCTAACAGCAGCATCATCGCATGATCAGCAACTTCTTCGATGAATACATCCGGCACATTTGTGACCACTATGCCAGCTTTGGTTGCGGCTTCTATATCGACCATATCGACCCCGACACTACCGACACCGATGACGACACATTTATTTAACTTGCTAATCAGAGTGGCGTCGATGCGAAAGCCCCAGGAGGTGATTATGGCGTCCATGTCCTTGACCCCAGCAGCGAATTCTTCTGGGGTTGCGGCATCAATCTCTATGATTTCGGCAACGTCCTCTAAGGCTTCTAACTCCAACGCGTAGCGAATTTTTACCGCTTCGGGATTAGCCTGACGAGGCAATTGAATGCCAATTTTTTTCTTCTCCATGCTAACTCCTCCTCACTTAGCATGAACATTCTTGCACGCCCATGAAACGCTGTCATTGCCAGAGCTTCGGGCTCCATTAACCTCGGAATTTTTAATCGCAACGGGTAGGCTTACCGCTTTGTCGGTGACTACGCTTATGACGGAAATTTTGAATTTACCCAATGTCGCTCCCTGGTTGGTCATCGCGGTACTGCTGGGCGCTGGCGCGGGCGCGATGCTGCAACACCAGTTACGTGCATCGCATTGGCGTCAGCGCCTACAGCAAGCCCGCGATGAAGGTGTTGCTGAGGCAACGCAAGCAGCATTGCAGCGAGAGCAAACGTTAACTGCACAGCATGCGCAGCTCGCACAATCCAATACAGCGTTACAGACGCAAGTTGATATGCAAGACAAACAGTTGCTTGAACAAGGGCAACAGCTCCAAAATGCTGAGCAACAATTGTCAAAAAGCGGTGCCGAACTGGCAGCCAGCCACGCGCGGATGGAGGAAGTGCAGCGCGGTTTTGCAGAAAAAGAGCAGGTGTTCACAAAAAATAGCGCCATGCTAAAACAAGAGTTTGAACTGCTGGCAAAGCAAGTGCTGGATCAACAAGAGAGCAAGCAGCAACAGAGCTTGCAATTGATGTTAAAGCCGTTTCGCGAGCAGATTGGCGATTTCAAGCAGCGTGTGGAAGAAGTTCACAAAAACGACGTTAAAGAACGCGCATCGTTGCTGACCGAGATGCAAAACCTGCAAAAGGCCAGTGAGCGCATCAACGCTGAAGCGGAAAATCTAACCAAGGCGTTAAAAGGCGACAAAAAGCTCCAAGGTAACTGGGGTGAACTGGTGCTAGAGCGGGTATTAGAAGAGTCCGGTCTACGTAAAGATCACGAATACTTCCTGCAGTTTTCCAGTCGTGACGAAGCGGGCCAGCTAAAGCGTCCTGATGTGCTGATCCGATTGCCCGAGGGCAAAGACGTCATTATTGATGCCAAAGTCACTCTGAATGCGTATGAACAGGCGCTGGCGTGTGATGACGAGCAACAGCGTGACCTATTGTTGCGGCANCATCTGGCGGACTTGCGAAATCAGATCAAACGCTTGAGCAGCCAGGATTACGACCAGTTGCCGGATGTGCGGTCGCTGGACTTTGTACTGCTGTTTGTGCCNATTGAATCNGCTTTCAGCCTCGCGATGGAGCTGGATCCTGGCATGTTCACGGCCGCATTTGAAAAGCGGATTATGCTTGTTAGNCCGACCACCNTAATGCTTGCCCTGCGCATCATTAACAATCTTTGGCGAGTTGAAAAGCAGAACAAAAATGCTTTGGAGATTGCCCAACGCGCCGGCGCAATGTACGACAAGTTAGCCGGTGTTGTGGAAGAAGTTGAGCGCTTGGGTAAACAATTGGCGACGGTCCAAGGCACCTATGACAATGTCTATTCGCGCCTGGCCCGAGGTAAGGGTAATTTAGTGCGGCAAGTCGAGACGGTTAGAAGCTTGGGCGCAAACAGTAAGAAAGTCATTGCCCCCGGGTTAATCGAAAGCGCCAGCGACGATGCTTGAGAACCNGCAACAGTATGCACACGGTCTCACNGACAGGTGCNGGATGTCCTGCGTTAAACGAGGCTGCGCTGCAATTGCTTGCCGCTGAGCCTAGGCTGCGACCCGGTCAATCGGCGCCTCCCGAGTACTACCAGAGCAATTTNTTGCGGGCTGTTGAGTTTGTGCTNGAGCGTTATGCGGCCGTGTTGCCGAAAAATTGTGCTGAAAGTTTGCAACAATTTGTTGCTGCTAATGCTGATAGCCAAAGGTTGTTGGCGCGCCTACTTACGCGNAAAGGGCCGTATTTCCTGTACTCCAGTCTTGGCTACACAGAGGTGGCTGATTTAGAGCAGGCGCTGCTCGAACTGGCTGAGCGTGGACTTATCACCATGGAGCCGGGGCCAGCAGACGCATTGCTGCAGACGGTGAAGAAGCAGCATTTGTGCNACAGCTTTAATTTGTCAAACCCACAGCGTGGATTATCGAAGGTTCAAATCGTTGAGTACATCCTCGGGCGCTACAGTGATCTAGCAATTTGTCGACGCATTGCGACGCAGGTGCCGTGGGTACGGCTCAAACANCCAGAGCACTGGCGACTAGCGCGTTTCCTGTTCTTCGGGACAAGCGGAAGAGATTGGTCCACATTNGTGCTTAATGATCTAGGTCAAACACGATTTGAGGTTNTACCGCTAGGCGCGCCGCTGTTCGCTGGAGCCGAGGGCTTAGCGACATTATTGGCCATGCAAGGNCTACAACGAGCCAGTTATCGACTTGATGACTTCCCGTTGTTNGCAGAGGNGTNNCTCAAGGCGCTGAAACAGTCGCGCGCCGGCGCAATCGATGGCCCGAGGTTGCANCGGTGCGCTCTGCGCCTTGGAAAGTGGGCNGAGCAGCGCCAACAGTTTGATCTAGCTCTGAGTGCATATAAACTAGCCAAAGTACCGCCAGCGCGTGAGCGGCGGGTAAGAATNCTGTCTCGCAAGGGTGATGCTGAGAGCGCATCAAAGCTGCTGCAACATATTCTTGATCAGCCCAGGTCGGCAAAAGAAAGGGTATTCGCAGAACGCTTCGGGCGTCGCGGCGCGGGGTTTCAACCNNATACCACAGTCATGCCTTTCACCGCTATGGCTGATTCGGTAGAAGGCTATGTGCTAGACAAGTTGCTGCAGGGCGAAGGGTGGGGGCTGCATTGTGAAAATGCGTTGTTCAAGTCCTTTACCGGTTTACTTTACTGGCCAATCATCTTTGCAGCGGTGGAAGNCGCTTTTACTAACCCATTTCAGTCTGGCCCCCATGATTTGTTCGCAGAAGACTTCTGCCATCGTCGACGGGAATTGTTGTTGGAGCACGAAGACCTCTTGGCCGACGACGCTAGCTTGGCACAGTTTCTTGCTACGACATTGCAACAAAAGCAAGGAGTCGCCAATCGCTTGGTAAGTTGGTCGTTATTTGAGACTGTGCCGTTAGAGCTATGGTTGTCGAGTATTCCGGCGCAGGTAATAAGAGTCCTGTGTGCATTTTTGTTGCGCAATTTGAACGACTATCGAACTGGTTTCCCCGATCTATTTTTGTGCTATGCACCTGGGGAGTTNGAATTTATCGAAGTAAAGGGGCCTGGTGATCAGTTACAGCCACAGCAGCGAGCATGGTTTCAGATATTGATGCAACTCGAATTGCCGGCNCGTGTGGTGAAGCTACAAAAGTCATGAGCAAAACTATTGCCGTGAGACAGCTCGCAGAGTTCGCCTTTCGNCAAGGCGATTTACACCCCGAGCGTACTAGTAAACCCGTGGACGCGCAGCTGGGTATTGCTACTCAACAGTTGCTCCAGTCACAGCGTAAGCGGCAACACGCAACCTTTTCCGCAGAGGTCGCTGTAAACTTAGAGATTAAGTTGGCTGGTGATAGAGCACGCTTAGCCGGCCGCGTCGACGGCCTCATACAGGCCGCAGAGCAGNCGNGGCGAGTTGAGGAATACAAAACAACCCGCGAGCGCGATGTAGTATTGAATCCTGTCGACTGGGGCCAGGGGTTGATTTATGTGGCCTTACTGGCTCAACAATATGAGCTCGACTCGATGCAGTTAGCGGTTGTCTACATTCATCCAGAGACCCTGCAAGAGCAAATATTTGAGGAGTTGGTAGCTCTCAATTACGCGACCCGATGTCTGGCTTTGGCACTACTCTGTTATGACGTTCGGGTATGTCGACATAAATTGCGCACTGAACAGCGAGTGCAATGGTTGCAGCAGCGTAACTTCCCGTACCCCCATTATCGGGGCGCCCAACAAGCCATAGCGCGACAAGTGTTTAGGTCATTGCGTAACGGTGACCATCTTTTGCTCGAGGCGCCAACAGGTGCAGGTAAGAGCGTTGCAACGCTTTATCCCGCACTAAAACAGATGAGTCCCGAGCACAGACTTTTTTTTCTAACCAGCAAGTCAAGTGGAGCGGATGCCGGCCTCAAGGCTGCAGCTGTTGTGGCTGATCACAGTGGCCACTTGTGTGTGGTGCAAATCTCAGCCAAAGAGAAAGTCTGCCAAACGAATGGCGAGGGCTGTGTTGCTCACGACTGTAGACGCTGCAAGGATTATTACTCCCGCGCCCCCTATGCAGTGAACGCACTGCTGGCCCTAGGTATCGCTGATCGTAAAGCGATAGCGCGCGTGGCTTCGGAGTTTTCAGTATGCCCCTTTGAGTTGAGCTTAGACGCTGCACTGTGGGCGGATGTCATCATAGGTGACTACAATTATGTTTTTGATCCCTTCGTAAAGCTCCAGCGCTTCGCAGATGCATCTAAGAGCCTATTGCTGATCGACGAGGCGCATCAGTTGAGCCATCGAGTAGCTACCATGCTCAGTGCTGAACTAAAAATAGATCTTAATCGTCAGCCCAATAATACGCTGGGTGAGGAATTTGAACGGGTCGTTGCAGTGCTGCGCCGAGACACGAGCGCTGCGGTTGCATTGACCAATGGCACACAACTGGTGCCGTTGAAAAATGTTAGTGCAATTGACCGCGCCGCGACCGCACTGATGGATTGCGTGGACGATCTTGAGTTATTCGATAGCCTCGATCCAGAAGCTCTGGCTTTATACTTCGGATGCTATCGTTGGGTGCGTGGCTTAGATTGGTATGCTCCAGAATGCTATTGCCATATTGCTGAGATAAGTGATGACAGCCTTGTTGTGCGGCGTCAGTGCCTTGACGCCGGAGATCAGATTGACGCGACATTGGAAGCCCACGCGGGCAGTGTGCGATTTTCTGGCACGGTGTCGCCGCTCGCGTTGTATCAGCGATTGCATGGGCGTGCGGACGAAATGGTCGCCCGGGCGCAGTCTCCTTTTAATGCGGCCCAAACCGCCGTTCTAATCGTTGACGACATTCCTACCTACTACCGACAACGTGGCAGCAGTATGCAGCGGCTGAGTAGCCTCGTGAATCAAGTCGTTGCGGCTGCCCCAGGGCGTTATTTGCTGGGGTTTGCGTCCTACGCGTACTTACACACGTTCTCCGAACAGCACAAGCCGTTAAATTACAGCTATGTCGCTCAAGCTAGAAACGAAGGCGCGTCCACATTCGATCAACACAGACAATACTTGGAGCAAGAGTCGAGCGTGGTATTTGGCGTCGTCATGGGCGGTAGTTTTAGTGAATCAGTCGAGTTCATCAACGCGCCCTTATCTGGAATCATCGTGGTTGGGCTTGGTTTGCCGCCACCATCGCTGCAGCGTGATCTGACGGTTCAATATTTTGATCAAACGGTTGCAAAGGGCTGGGGACAAATGGTGGCGTATCACCAACCTGCGTTGACGAAAGTGGTGCAAATGGCTGGACGCTTGTTGCGCTCGGAACAAGACCGAGGGGTCATTTGCTTAGTAGACGAACGTTTTGCGCAAGCGCAAATACAAAGCTTCTTACCCTCCCACTGGCGAAGTCAAAAAATAGGTTTGAATCAGTTGAAAAGTGCGCTCCAAGCCTTTTGGTGAATGACATAAGCCAGACAGGTCAGTAAGCTTGCGCGATGTTTCGGCGCACTAAAATCATCTGCACCATAGGCCCAGCAACCACGAGCTTTGAAGCGCTAAAAAAGCTTTATGAAGCAGGCATGAATGTGGTGCGGTTGAACATGTCACATGCTGACCACGCGACTTCGCTGAAGATCATTAACTGGGTAAAAACGCTTAATCGGCAAATCCCGTACCCGATTCCAATACTGCTAGACACCCAAGGCCCTGAAATTCGTACCGGTGAGTTAGCCAATCCGATGCAGTTAAGCACAGGTGATGTGGTTACGTTGAGTGTGCGTGACTCTGAAATGGTCGAGCAGAAATCTATTCAAGTGAACTACAACGAGATTGTGGACGTGGTTGATGTGGGCGGGTTGATCACGGTTGATAACGGTTTAATGAACTTTAAGGTTCTGCAAAAAAAAGAACATCAACTCACTTGTGAGGTCATTGACGGCGGTACGCTTGGCAGTCGCAAGCATGTCAATTTGCCGGGGGTAAGAGTAAATCTCCCCGCGATTACCACAAAAGATGAGCGTGACATTGAATTTGCCTTAGCGAACGAAGTGGATTTCATTGCGCTGTCGTTTGTGCGCAACCCCGAGGACATTACTCAACTAAAAGCCCTGCTCGGCAATAAGCAGCAGTCGATCAAGGTTATTGCCAAGATCGAGGATCAAGAAGGTGTAAAAAATATACACGACATAGCGGCGCTGTCAGACGGCATTATGGTCGCCCGGGGCGATCTTGGCATAGAAACCGATATTACTGATTTGCCAAACATTCAGCGCCGACTGGTACATGCCAGCGCCAAGTCAGGAGTGCGCTGCATTGTTGCGACTCACTTGCTGGAATCTATGATTGAAAATCCGATTCCGACGCGTGCGGAAGTCACCGATGTGGCTAATGCAATTTACGAAGGCGTTGATGCTGTAATGCTGTCCGGAGAAACCAGCGTTGGCAATTATCCGATACGTTGTGTTGAGCAACTGGATAAAATCGCTCGTAATGCGGAGTGTGCCCCCGGTTTGGGTTACGAAGGGGACTTAGCCGTGAGCGTGGATAAACAACACGTCGCGGTGCATGCCGTAGCTTTGGCGGAAGCCTTAGGTGCTAAAGGGATCGTGGTGATCACCAGGCGCGGTTTAACGGCAGACTTTGTGACGAGTGCGAAGCCGGAGTCAGTGCCAGTGTATGCCTTTACCAACAATAGCCAAACCCGACGTCGACTGGCGCTCAATAGGGCGGTATACGCCCATAGAATGGCCTTCAGTAGCGACCCAGAGAAAACTTTGCAACGCGCGTTTGATTTGCTTCGAGAGCGCGAGGGATTGAGCGAGTCCTCGAAGTTAGTGGTCATTTCTGATGTTTTGGCGAATCAGCCGACAGAGGCCATTCAGGTCCGCGCGCTCACCTAGGAAAAATCAAAATTCCAAGGTCAGGAACATCCGTATGCTGGCTAACGCAAGCATTAACGCGAAGAGTTTTTTCAATATGGGCGCGGGTACGCGTTGCGCAAATCGCACCCCCAAAGGAGCGGCAAGGGTTGCGCCGAGAATGATCGGTAAC
>NHET02000108.1 GCA_002170355.2 Gammaproteobacteria bacterium TMED92 | reverse complement strand
ACCCCCTCTAACATTGACTGGTTTCTGACCTGGGCGCGACGTTGACGGTGACCGGTGATTGCAAAACGGTGCGCCTCGTCACGAATATGTTGAAGCAAATGCGCCGCCGGAGAATGGCCGTCAATGGGGACAGCTAGGGTACCCAAAAAGAAGCGCTCCAAACCTACTTTGCGGTCTGGCCCTTTCGCAATGCCAAGAATGCTCACCTCGTGATCAAGTTGCAGCGTGCCAAGGACTTGTAATGCACGTTTCACTTGGCCCAAGCCACCATCAATGACTAATAGATCCGGCAGTTGTCCCTCACCGCTTTTTAATCTTCGGTATCTGCGAATCAAAGCCTGTTCCATCGCTGCGTAGTCATCCCCACCTACAATACCTTTGATGTTAAAGCGCCGATAATCCGAGCTTAACGGCCCGTTCTCATCAAAAACCACACATGAAGCTACTGTTGCCTCGCCCATCGTGTGGCTGATATCGAAGCATTCCAATCGTCTCGGTGCTTGCGGTAGCGAGAGTACATTCTGCAGATCGGCGAACCTATGGTTCATTTGACTGCGCGCCGCACTGCGAGCTTGCAGATTCACCGCGGCGTTGTCTGCAGCGAGAGCCAGCCATCTAGCCCGCTGCCCACGATACGCTTTGGCAAGGTGAGTTTTGCGCCCTGCACGTTCCTCTAGAACCTGTCGAAGTATCTCGAATTCATCCTCGTAGTCAGAAACTAGAATCGTATTAGGTGGGTCGAAGTGCCCACCAGTCAGGTAGTATTGCGACAAGAAAGCTCGCAGCAACGGCGCCTTTCCCAGACCCAGTTCGTTGCTTATGAAATGACTTTTCTGCCCGAGAACCTGGCCGTTGCGCACAAACAGTGCCTGAACACAGCAGCGCCCCGCGTCTTCGGCAACAGCAAACACATCGACGTCTCCTTTCGCCCCGTGCACGTATTGACGCTCTTGAATACGACGTAGGTGGGTTATTTGATCTCGATACCGGGCTGCTTTTTCAAATTCCAATGCTGTCGCCGCTTGTTCCATTTTGTCTTGGAAGACTTTAAGCACACTGGCGCTTTTGCCTTGTAAGAACAGCGCGGCTAATTCCACATCTTGCTCATAGTCTGACGCTGAAATATGACCCACACATGGCGCGCTGCAGCGCTGAATTTGATACTGCAAACATGGGCGCGACCGATTACGGAAAAAGTTGTCATCACATTGCCGCACGCGAAAAAGTTTTTGCAACAGATTTAAGCTGTCCCGAACAGCAGCGGCAGACGGATATGGGCCGAAATAACGACCACTTTTACCTTGGCCGCCACGATGAAAACGCAGCTGTGGAAACTCTTCATGCCCGGTAATGTGAACAAAGGGGTAAGACTTATCGTCTCGTAGCGANATGTTGTAAGGCGGCCTTTCCGCTTTAATCAGGTTTTGTTCAAGCAGCAATGCTTCCATTTCACTGCCCGTTACTGTGATCTCAATGTCCGCTATCTTTGCAACCATGGCCATCGTTTTCGTCTGCAGCCCCTTCGCGCGAAAGTAGCTCGTGACACGGTTACGAAGATTTTTTGCTTTGCCGACGTACAGCGTTTCACCGCTCTCATCGGTCATACGATAAACACCGGGCTTAGTGGTTAGGTGTTTAAGAAAATCCTCGGAATCGAATGCCATGCCATAGACGTCAACCTGCTTGCNTGCAAGGTTATCTCAACCGAGCAGGAATTGCTTAGCGNNTAGATCAANCTAACGACGCANACTCAAACAACAGTGTTTTTGCATCTGCTGNGTTACTGATTAGGCTCGTCGCTAGAGAAAAACGCATCGTCTTCCGCGACGTAAGTAGCTTGCTCGCCTTCTGTCGACTTGGCGCGTAGCGCCTTACCGTTCANGCTACCTGTCGGAATACCATTTCTAATTGCAAACAAAACCAGCTCGACGTTGCTCGTTACGCCTAGTTTGTCGAATATCCGGTATCTGTAACTGTTCACTGTCTTTGGCGACAGGTGGAGCGACTGGGCGATTTGATTCACTCGCTGACAGTCCAATAACATCAGTACTACCTGGAATTCTCGGCGCGTTAGTTTGCTCACGCGACTTTGCTCATTATAGCCAAGTGAAACGCTAAGNAGTTGCTGCGCAATAAATTCGGAGACATAGCGCTGTCCGACAAACGCTCGACGGATTGCATAATTCAATTCTTTGCCAGATACAGACTTAGTGAGGAAAGCGAGCGCCCCCGCTTGCAGCATTTGGGTCGGCATGGTCGCTTTGTTAACGTTACCGAGAATAATCACACGGGTTTTCAAACGCGCCGTCTCGATGCGTTGCAACACCTCCAACGCGCCGAATCCGGGAATCAACATATCCATTATGAGTACATTTGGCTGCAGACTTTTACTGAGCTTGACGGTTTCCTCGCCAGTAGCGGTCTGCCCTACCACTTCACAGCTTGGCAAATCTTCTACNAACTTAACGAGACTTTCGCGCGTAAGCCTTTGACCTTCAGAGATTAGTACCTTGATCATGTCTGCTCCTTTTAGCATTTAGGAAACAAACGGTAGTGCTATTCTTCCCCTAGAACAACCCGTTGGGACAATGTCNTACATGATTTTCAGCTTTTTCTTTCAACTTTGTAGACTGGTTCCGTTTTTTATACAGAAAATGCCTGTATTCCTGTTTGCGCTCGACCCAATATCANTGCGTGAACATCGTGAGTGCCTTCGTAAGTGTTTACGGTTTCGAGGTTCATCAAATGCCGCATCACTGGGTATTCATCAGAAATACCATTGNCGCCGTGCATATCTCTGGCAACTCGAGCGATTTCTAACGCNTTGCCGCAATTGTTTCGCTTCATCAACGAGATATTCTCTATCGGTAGCGTGCCTTCATCGAACATTCTGCCCATNCGAATACAGCCCTGCAGCCCTAAAGATATCTCGGTTTGCATGTCCGCCAGCTTCTTTTGCACCAATTGATTGGCCGCGAGTGGCCGCCCGAATTGCAANCGATCCAGAGTATAGCTGCGCGCCGCGTGCCAGCAGGCTTCTGCGGCCCCCATGGCGCCCCAGGCAATACCGTAGCGGGCTCTGTTTAGGCAACCAAATGGCCCCGCGAGTCCGCGCACGTTTGGCAATAGGTTCTCGGCAGGAACAAAAACATCTTCTAAAACAATTTGTCCGGTGATCGAAGCGCGAAGGCTTAACTTACCCTCGATCTTAGGCGTGCTGAAGCCATCAAATGAACGCTCCACGATAAAACCGCGAATGTCTCCATCTAGCTTCGCCCACACCACCGCAAGATCGGCAATCGGCGAGTTGGTTATCCACATTTTTGCGCCGTTAAGAATGAAGCCGCCATCTACCGGTTTTGCGTTAGTGACCATGCTACTCGGATCTGAACCATGGTCAGGTTCAGTAAGCCCAAAGCAACCAACCCACTCGCCCGTCGCCAATTTGGGCAAGTAGCGCTCTTTTTGTGCTTCGTCGCCAAATGCATGAATAGGATGCATAACCAACGATGACTGCACACTCATAGCAGAGCGATATCCAGAGTCGACCCGTTCTACTTCTCGAGCCATAAGGCCGTACGCGACATAGTTAGTATTCGCACACCCATATTTNTCCGGCAATGTGGCCCCCAGCATCCCCANAGCGCCGAACTCGTTCATGATTTCGCGATCAAAGCTTTCATTCCTAAACGCAAGTTGCACTCTCGGCAGCAGTTTTTCTTGTGCGTAATCGTGGGCGCTGTCAACAATTAAGCGCTCCTCGTCTGACAACTGGGCTCTCAATAGGAANGGGTCTTCCCAAGAAAATGGCGCTTTATCGTTGCTCATGGACTTTTCTCTGCGTTCAAAACGCAACAGGCTAAATGAGCAGTGGTCTAACTTCAATGCACGAACAATTTAAGGTCAGCGAAGTCACGCTTACGTATAATCATTGGNAAGATTTTGGGGAATACACAGCATGAACCTAGCAACCGCNTCTACCGCCACCGCCTCCCTTGATGAGGAGACGCTGAACCAACTGATCCTGAGCATTCGNAAATTCGTTGATGAGCGTTTGATCCCTTTGGAAGCCCAAGTCTCAGAGCAGGATGCAATCCCGGCNGAGGTCATTCAAGAAATGCGCGAGCTGGGGCTATTTGGGCTGACTATTCCCCAAGAATACGGCGGCATCGGCTTGAACACCTTCGAAGAGTGCAAGGTCGTAATGGAGCTTGGTCGAACATCGCCAGCATTCCGCTCGATATTCGGAACCAATAACGGCATCGGCTCTCAAGGTATCGTTATGGACGGCACCGAGGAACAACGGGCTTATTACCTGCCAAAACTTGCGAGCGGCGAGATCATCGGATCTTTCGCGTTAACCGAGCCGAACGCAGGNTCAGATGCAGGAGCACTGCAAACTAAGGCCGTGAAAGATGGCGACCACTATCTGATCAGCGGCACCAAACGTTACATCACTAATGCTCCTCACGCTCAGTTGTTCACTGTGTTTGCACGCACCGATTCGAACCAAGCTGGAGCCAAGGGCGTGAGTGCGTTTTTGCTGGACGCCAGCACACCGGGCATTACCCTGAGCCGGCCATATCGTAAAATGGGACAACAGGGTGCTCATGTGTGCGACGTCATTTTTGAAGACTGCAGGGTACCAGCAACACAGATGGTCGGCGGCCAAAACAACCTTAATAAGGGCTTTCAGACAGCTATGAAAACGCTAGACAGGGGCCGAATACACATCAGTGCGCTATCGGTAGGCTGCGCCGATCGATTGATAGATTTGTGCCTTAGTTATGGCAAAGAACGAAGTCAATTCGGGCAACCGATCGGTGAGTTCCAGTTGTTGCAAGGCATGATCGCGGACAGCAAAGCCGAGAGTTATGCGGCGCAGTGTATGGTTTTAGACACCGCGGCACGGCGCGATGCTGGCGAGAATGTGAACACCTTAGCCTCGTGCTGCAAATTGTTTGCTACCGAGATGGTCGGTCGCGTGGCCGATCGTGCGGTCCAGTATCACGGCGGCGCAGGTTATATCGAGGAATATGCAGTTGCCCGCTTCTACCGTGATGTGCGTCTATTTAGAATCTATGAAGGTACGAGCCAGATCCAGCAAGGCATAATTGCACGCAATCTCATGCGCGATCTGAACTAAATATTACTTTATAAACATCGCTTAAAACTATGATACAAAACGATATTTATTGATCTCTTCACATGTCTTCTGTGCCGCCGCTGCCGCCGCGTCGGCGAAATCCAAGCTGTCGTCAGCATAGATGATCGCGCGCGAGCTAGAGATAACCAAACCTTGCCCCTGAGTGTCTAAACCATTGCGCAAAACCTCTGCAACACTGCCACCTTGAGCTCCGACCCCAGGGACCAATAACGGCATGTCGCCTACAATCGCACGCACCTTGGCCAACTCCTCAGGGTATGTTGCCCCTGTGACCAACATGCATTGTCCGCGCGTATCCCAAGCCTTTACGCTCGCAGCGACTTGCAAATAGATTGGCTGCGACTGCTCCGNATTATTCTGCAACCAATCACTGCCTGNATTACTCGTCCTGCACAGTACAACGGCCCCGCGATCAGAATACTCCAAATAGGGGTCCAGGCTGTCTCTACCGAGATATGGANTCACGGTGACTGCGTCTGCGTTATAACGTTGAAAAGCCTCCTCAGCGTACAATCTAGCAGTACTACCTACATCGCCTCTCTTGGCGTCCAAGATCACCGGAATCAGCGGGTGGCGCTCTTTTATGTATGCAATGAGTTCGCCGAGTTCAGCCTCTCTTGCCGCCGCCGCAAAGTGCGCCGCTTGAGGTTTAAATGCACAGACAAAGGGTGCAGTAGCATCCGCTATGGCCTTACCAAATTCAAAAAAGGGTTTGCCGCAGTCACGTAAGTGCCTGGGCAAACGATCGCTGACTGGATCAATTCCCACACACAGCANCGAATTATGTTGCTGCCAGCTCAAGCGTAGCCTGTCATGAAAATTGTCCATTAATCAGACCCCGTTTGAAGCAGATTAGGGCGTTCAGCTAATACCCGCTCCACAGTCTCGACAATGGCTTGCGTTTGGCTGTCAATCTCGACATTCACGAANTCACCAATAACGATTAGCCCTAACGTCGTGCGCTCAATCGTTTCTGGAATCAGACTCACACTGAAGGTGCTGTTGGCTCGATCGGTATTGGAAATCGTGAGGCTCGCACCATCTAGCGCAACGTAACCCTTATGCAATATAAAATTCAGCCACTTAGGTGCGACGGCGAAGGTCAATACACGGTCATTGCCCGCATGCTGGACCTCTACCAATTCGGCCGTTGTGGAAACATGGCCAGAAACTATGTGCCCGCCAACTTCATCACCAACCTTGAAAGACCGCTCCACATTCACTTTTGCAGTGCTGGCGAGGCCGTGCAGATTTGTGGTGCGAAGAGTTTCCTTAATAATATCGAACTTGGTTANACCTGCCTGATGAGCGGTAACAGTCNAGCAAGTGCCGTTGATCGCGACAGAGGCGCCAAGTTGCAGGTCTTGCCCTAGGCTACCTAAAGCGAGGGTCAACCGACTCAGGTCCTCACCATGGTCTATGGTTTGCACCTCCACGAGTGCCTGTACTATTCCTGTAAACATATTTTCTCCACAAACAAAAAAGCCGGTCTACGACCGGCTTTCTCTCTCAAGAAACGCTTAGCTACTCGCCGGAAGATGCTGCAAGCTGCGCTTGCCGCGCGCTCTCGCGATCTATAAAGGTAATCCATTGACCGCAAATGCGTTGGTTAGTTGTATCTTTATCTTGCCGCGAAACCCGTCTGCAAGAGACAAATGCAGTGCGTGCCGGACTGAGCTTATTCTGATTGTACAAGCACATTCCCTTAACAATATAGACTGTTTGGTCCTTGCGTAAACCGCCCTTATCTAGCGCGCCTGTCGCTGAGTCGACACACTTTTCGTATTGATCTGACTCCAAGTACAGGTAGGAAAGGCGCTCGTAAATTTTGCCGTCATCAGCCATTCCGGCAGCTTCCTCAAAAACAGGAATAGCCTTGTCCACCTCTTGCGCCAGTTGCCAAGCCTGCCCTAAGGACTGCAAATTCTTCGCATCGCGGGTCACAGCTTCCCGTTCTAGCCCGTCTTCTAAAACCTTGGCTGCGCGATAGGGTACCTCTTCTTGCATCAATAGCCCTGCAAGGTTTGTAAAGTCGGTTTGCTTTTCGAGAAAGTCCGCCGTGTAAGCTGCTTCTAGGGTATAAAGCTGTTCTTTCTCAAAACCTTCTTGACCGTATACGCCAGCTAGGCGGACCCAATGTTCTCGTTTCGGAAACTCTTCTACCAAAATCTTTAGTACGCGAATCACGTTCGGCCAATCTTCCTTTTCAAAGTATAAGAAGGTCAGCAAGCTCCAGTTTTGCTCCGTAATCGTGGTTCCTCGCTCCTGTGCGATTTGCACCCCAAGTTCCATTTGCTCAACAGCTTTTTCGAAATCCTTCATTTGATAGTAAACGGTCGCGAGAAAGAAACGCGGTGCCGATGATGGATTGGTTGCTTTGGTGATCCACACTTCCATGTAGTAGAGCGCGTCGTTGTAATTCTCCTGTACATAACTCAACTGCGCGAGGGTATACAACGTCGTGACCTCAAGCCCTTCAGGGATTTTCTCACCCTGATTTACCACTATCTTGTATTCGCGAATTGCGCCGTCGTAATCATCTTTCAGGTAGTAAATATACCCAAGCATGTTATGCAGATTCGCTATCTCGTTCTCGTTGTAACGACGCGAACGGTTCAAGGCACCCTGAATTATCTCTTGCGCCAAGGTGTAATCTTTAGCGTCTATCGCCTCCTGTCCCTCGCCGAGTTTCTTATAGACTGGCTCGCTTAACGACGGCACCCGGCGGGTCTTCTGCTTCTTCTCGGCTTGATCCTCTGCTGCCTGAGCCACCGCAAAGCCAAGGTTTCCGTCTCCACTAATGGGAGCCAATAGAGCAAAAACCAAAGCGACAAAGACGAGGCCAACAGGCTTGAAAGCACTTCTAATCACTACTATTCCCCGTTAATCCGCCATCTCGAAGGTAATGCGTGTTTTGACGCCCGCAACATCTATAGGTTCGCCATTCACTACCTTCGGCTTGTACTTGTACTTTAATGCCGCGTTAATGGCTGCACGGTTGAATATGCCCGGCGGCTTGGCCTCGATAACTACAGGGTCACGCACGGCACCCGTTTTGGTAACGATGTACTCAAGTAATACATAGCCCTCTATTCCTCGGGTTTGAGCCCGCCTGGGATACTGCGGATTCACCTTAACAATGGGTAAGTACTCGCCGTCGGAGCTAAATCCACCACCCTCTACGTTAAGGTTCACGTCAACGTCCACCGCGCCCACATCTACCCCTTGAGAGATATCAGAGGACTCGAATTCCGGTTTTGGCATATCTGGTGGCGGTTCATCCGGTGGCGGTGGCGGCTTGGGCTTGCGTTGCTTTGTTTGCAGTTCTTGATCTTCTTCAAGACGAACAAAGTCGAGCAGTTTGCCCTTGGCGCCCTCATCTAACCTTGCTTCGTCGGTAGCGATA
>NHET02000067.1 GCA_002170355.2 Gammaproteobacteria bacterium TMED92 | reverse complement strand
AACATGCCCAGTTCCTGATGATTCATATGATTCCTAGAGAATTTATAACTTGAATAGAAAACCATTCGTGGCAGCAGCGCTTGGCGCGCTTGCTGCAACGATCTCGGTATACGCCTTCAATGCAAACTAGCTTGTAGGCCTCTCGTTCTTTTTTACAGGGATTGGAGTAGCACTGCACTATGGCAGACGCAAACCCTAATCAAAAGCAACGACGAAACTGGTACCCGAGGAATTCAAGTTTGAGCAGATATCTTAAACTCTCCGTTTGGGCAACTTGTTGTATTTCCATCGGATTGCTGTTGGCTATCGAGCGTGTGTAATCCCCTATTAACAACCGAATTTAAAAGTAGAGACCTACGCAGTCTCCAACGACCATCGTGGCGGAATGCCGCCATGTTTGGCTCGCCACTTGTAAAAGGTAGCGTCGCTCATGCCACGCTCGCGGCACAGATCCGCGACCTTGGCACCCTCTTCATTCTGCTTGAGGTTCGCGTTAAAGAAATTGGTTTATTTTGTTGTAGATAAGTTATCCGAGTGGCTGGAGGGAGACCCCTACCGGTTGGCTGCATTAGTGTTTGCTCCTGTGGCTGCTTTCTTAGCGATTGCCATCGCAAACGAAGAAATGGGCTACACCATCTATTCATGGGGGGGCTTTACGCTTGAAACTCAATCGGAAATTTATACCATCGCTTCACTCTGTTGGGCGAGCTCAACTTATTTTTTCCTTTACGCAATCAACAACAAAAGTGCGCTTGTTAGGCACCTAACTTGGGCCATCACTTTTAGTGGTGCTTACACGATTTACAACGCTACCCACGTCACTTTGTAACCAATTGAGCTGAGTTCTACCCTTAGGCTTGGATTTCGAGTAAGCGCCTCTACTTTTCTTCCACTTGTTATAGCTTTAACAGTTCCTCTCAACTAAAGCTGCAAAGTGGTGCGAATCGCTTTTTGCACAGACGCCATTGGCCGCACCCACACATCCGCCGGAGCTAATCCCATAAATTGCGCAACGGCTATGCGCTCTTGCTCGGCTGCGTCCACACTGGTGAACACGCCGTATGTAATGGCATACAGCAACTGGTCTTTACTCTGAATTCTATAACTGGCAAAGGCTTCAGCGTTGGGGTGTTGATTCTGCAATCGCGCTGCATGCTCGTTATTGGCGACTGTAACAAGTTGCAGCGTGTAGGCCGCCGGATCTTGGCGTAACAACCATTCTCCGTTGCGCGCTGTTTGCGCTTGAGCCGCTGTAGCGTTCAACAACAAGCAAGCCAAAGCATACCAGCGAGCGGTGCTTAACATCGGTTTAACACGTCTCGTACGATCCCAGCTTCTATGTCATCACGCACCTGAACTTGGCCAAGCTCACTAGCAACGATGAAGCGTAAGCGCCCATCTACTACTTTTTTGTCTAGCCCCATCACGTCCATCATGGCGTCGACGGTTACGACCTGGCGACTGGCTCGGTCGAGTTCCGTCGGCAAACCCAAGCGCGTCAGCAAAGCGATCAAACGCCTCACCACCGATTCCTCTAGCCCGGCCACTTGGGTCGACAACTGTGCCGCCATCACCATACCGATGGCAACTGCCTCGCCGTGCAACCACTGTCCGTAACCGCAAAGCTTCTCGATTCCATGACCAAAGGTATGGCCGTAATTGAGTATTGCGCGCTTGCCGCGCTCTCGCTCATCTGCGCTGACAACGTCCGCTTTAATGGTACAGCAGCGCAATATAACTTCGCTTAGTACCGCGCCGTCTTTTGCTAACAATTCTTCACTGTGTTGCTCTAAAAACTCAAAGAAATCTGCGTCTTCGATAACGCCGTATTTGACAACTTCGGCTAACCCGGCGGCGTATTCACGAGCGGGCAGGGTCGCTAACGTCGCGGTGTCTGCGAGCACGGCAACCGGCTGATGGAATGCGCCGATCATGTTCTTACCCTGGGGATGATTGACTGCGGTCTTTCCGCCGACGGAAGAATCTACCTGAGCCAACAACGTGGTGGGAATCTGAATAAAGTCGACACCGCGCTGAAAGGTCGCAGCAACAAAACCGCAAAGATCACCGACAACGCCACCACCAAGGGCAAGCAAGCAGGTAGATCGGTTATGTCGTGCGTTCAATAAAAAATCCATGGTCTGCTGATACACCTGCAAATTTTTTTCTGCCTCACCGTCCGCCATCTGCATGACATCAACTTGAAGGCCATCCAATGCTGCTACCACGACATCAAGATAAATTGGCGCCACCACGTCGTTGGTAACTATGGCGACCTGTCTGCCCGGTATGTACTGCTGCAGTATCCGGCGCAGTTGTTGTGTGTCTGCCAGCAAGCCGTCCGCTACGAAAATCGGATATTGGCGCTGCGGTATTTCAACCATTAGTTGTTGCATGTGCGGCCTATTCTTGGATTACCGGCGGCGAACATTCTTGCGCTCGAATTTGGTTTACCAATTGGTTGACTAGCGCACCAATGCTCTGCTGGGCGGTAACCAGCTTTAAGTCGGCTATTTCCCGATATAAGGGTTCCCGTTGCGCGTAAAGATCTTCGAGCACTTTTTTAGGATTGTCGCTCTGCAGTAGCGGTCGACTTCTATCATTTTGGGTGCGCGCCAACAGGCGNTTTAATGGACTGTGCAAGTGCACNACAACGCCACGCTGGGAAAGTCGCTGGCGATTTATTTCTCGCAATACCGCGCCGCCGCCGGTAGCCAAGACAATGCCTTCGCGTTGACTGAGTTCGTCAATCACGTGTTGTTCTCGATCCCTAAANCCCGCCTCACCCTCGACGTCAAAAATCCAAGAGATGGCCGCTCCAGCGCGACGTTCAATCTCTTCGTCGGAGTCGTAAAANGGTCGATCTAAAGCATTGGCTAAACGGCGTCCGACTGTGCTTTTTCCTACAGCCATTAGACCAATTAAAAATACATTCTGCGCACTCATCTGTGCGCCACACTAATGCTTCGCCGACTGCTTTCCAAGTTACCTTTGCGCTTTCTCTTCAACCATGATTGTGGGCGTCACAAATAGCAGCAATTCTTGCTGGTCGTCGCGCACCGATTTATGACGAAACAACCCACCAATTATCGGCACCGCCCCCAATACTGGGGTGCGACTACTGCTNCGGTTGCGGTCGGTCTGAAAAATGCCTCCTAGTACCAATGTCTGGCCGTCAGCGACGGTGACGTGGGTTTCCATACGGTTGGTGTTAATAGATGGCACACCATTAAACACTTGCCCAACGGTGTCTTGTTTTACCCGCAAGTGCATGACCACTTGGTTGTCTGGGGTTATTTGCGGTGCTACTTCTAAACTTAGCGATGCTTCTTTGAAAGAGGTCGATGTGGCGCCACTGGNGCTGACTTCTTGGTACGGTATCTCAACACCCGACTCAATTAGCGCCGAGGCGTTGTCTATAGTCATGATGGCGGGTTTGGCCAGCACCTTAGCTTGGCCTTTTGCTGCCAAAGCCGACAACTGGCTATCCAGCCAAGACGTCGGATTTGCGCGGTGCACATGCAACAGCGTTACGCCCAAACCACTCGCCGGCCTGCCAGTTTCTAAGTCAGCTTCTGTGAGGGTTGTATCTGCACTGCCGCGAGTGGCGCCCAATTGCCAGCGAACGCCCAATTGTTGTGACGAGTTGCTGCTCACTATGGCTATGCGCGCCTCAATTTGAACTTGGCGCAACGGTTGATCCAACGCTTTAACGGTGCGCTGCACCCAAGCCAACCGCTCGACTGTGTCGGTCACCACCAGTGTATTTGTACGATNGTCTACTGCTACCGCACCACGTTTTGAAAGCAATCGATTACCTTTTTGTCCAAACAGCGCAGCGAAAGTTTTAGCGCGGCCGTACCGAATCTGCAGCAACTGCGTGTTTAAGGGCTGCATTTGCTCCAGGTCTAGATGGCGCTGCAGAGTTGATTTTTGTGATGCTGCGACCGCTGCCACCGGTGCAATAGTCAGCACATCGCCTATGCGTTGCTGTGCCAACTGTTGCGTGTGCAAAATTAGGTCCAGTGCTTCACGCCATGTTACTGCGGTCAAATACAGTGACAGATTGCCGCTCACCGCATCGCTGACAACAATGTCTTGGTTTGCTANCTCGCCAATAAGGTGCAATGCCCGCCGAACTTCAATGTCTTGGAANTGCAGCGTCACGGTCTCCGCTTGTGGCGTTGCCTCACCCTCCAATGTGTCAGNTACAGCAATCNCACNGACGAAGGTGCAACACAGGAGACCGGCGTTTGCGANCCTACGCAGCCGCACGAGGCAACCATCCTGACAGTGCTCTAGCGCCAATGCGCTCGCGCCCATATTGCGCCGAAGCACTCAACACGAGCGTTTCCCCAGCATTGCTCTGCACGAGATCAAATGTTTGGTCTANCATCGTCACACGCCCTACCCAGCGCAGTTGCTGCGCCGGCAGATCGACAAAGGCACGGGTTAGNCGAGCGGGAGATACTTGCGTCTGAGTGGCGCTAAAGCCATCTAANTACGGCTCAAAGGAATATTGCGAAGGGGCCNGACGCGCGCAAGATGGCACGCAATGTAGCGGCAGACGGCGTACNTTAAATCGCACCTCCACCCCATTAGTTGAGTCAGTTTGTTGCCGCACACGTAGCGGCGGCTCGATCACTAAGTTAGTGCCNTGCAGTAGTCGTTGCATAAACGCTGCTGCTTGCGGAAAGTGCGCTGCTAAGCGTATCTCTATTGTTTGCGGCTCAGACAGGTAGCTCACCTCTTGTAACACCACACCAGTATCGAAAGCCTGCNGGCTGAGCCAGGGCAAAGCCTGCTCTGAGGTGTCAAATGCGAANANGGTTANCGCGCTGTCGGTAANCCTTTGATCAACCTCAGCNCCTTCTGATTGCNATGACTCAGGCANGGTACGCAGTGCGCTGTAGTCANAACCCCTTACCAACGCGATGGCCGTTATCAACGTGGCAACCATCACTACGGGCGCCCAGGGGTGAGTCGCTAGGCCNACCATAAATGCGGTCGCGGTTCTCACATGCNCTCCGNGCTGGGGTCCTTTGTTGGAGCACGCAANCGAAGTTCATAACGCACCCCCGCGTGTGGCTGATCAGCCGCAGTGANGCTGTCCTCNACCACTATCTTTTCAGCGATAACTCTAAGGTCTGATAAATGCCTCTGTAGTGTCNACACCACCAGGCCGACATCCGCGTGGCTAGCCGCTACANCGTGCAGACGCCAGCCGTCTTGCAGCATGTCTATCTTGGTGTAGTGGCCCTGCGCAGACTTGCTTAAACCAAGCCCGCGTAAGACCTCTACTACACGACGTTGCTGCGCCACGATAGTGCGGCGCTGCTGCNAAGCTCGCTGTTGCAACTGCAACTGTTGCTGTCGGGCCAGCCGCGTCGACTCAAGTCGCTGCTGCTGCTGTCTCAGCTCTTCATGTTGTAGCCACAGATGCATTTGCGTTGCGCCACCAACCACTGCTAGGCCCACAGCGGTGATGAGTCCCCACCTGCGCTGACGCGTCAAACTTTCAGCTCCGGGTTGCAACAAGTTAATGTCTTGCATGCTGATACCAAAGCGCATTACCTATGGCCACGGCAGCATCTGGCGGCAGACCCAAAGCANTTTTACCCNGGTNAAAGTCTATGCCTGCAGTCGTCAGTGCAGACATAAACGGCATCACTCTACAGCCAAGCAGGCTTTGTATGCTTTGACATAGCNNGGGATCCGCCGTCGATCCGCACAGTAAGATAACGTCACCGGCGCTCACGGTTGGTTCGAGCTGCCGCAATNCGCTGACGATTTGCTCGGAAGCTGGGAGCTGGGTGTGNTCAACGGCAGCAGCAACGCTGTTGTGACTGGCGGCTAAAACGCCATCGACGAAAACGCTAACCCCCAACCGCCTCGATTCACACACAACAAATCGTGCTGTAACCGATTCCGCACTTGGCACAAGCCAGCGTAGCAGGCGCCAATGGCACTGGCTTTCTGGTTCTATAGCAAGCAGCCGCAATTGCGCTTGTTGCATGCAGCGCTGTGCATCTTTGGCGAGTTGCATAGGGCATAGCGCTAAGGAAGTCTCGCCGTCGTCACACCGCATCCAGTCCACTACTAATGTTTGGCCGTGCCAAGGCGACAACTGCGCCGCCATGTCCCGCGCCAAAGCATGTTGTTGATGGCTGAACCAAGCNCTTGGCAATGCGACCTTGGCCGTGACAACAGCGGCATCTGCAAGGCTCANCATTGCTTCTGTTACTGGCTCGCCAAGGGCNTGACGACACTGATTAACTGCGCCAGACACAGCATCTCGATCCTGCCAAACAGCTTGTTCGGCCACCCCCTCGGGCATTGGTTGGTGCTCTACAGCAAGCACACGGGGCAACTCTTGCCGCCAATCGAGCACCGCAATTGTGACCCCATAAGGCTGAATACTGATTCCGGCAGCTATGCCGCTGGCTTTACTCATGTGACGAAATCCGTTGCTGGACATCATCATTTTGAGCCACCTATTCTCGCGCACTAGTGGCGTTTGGCAGATTCTGGTGTAGGAAATTCGCAGTGCTGCGCTTGCGAGGTTTACTCTGTGGGCTATGATGCGCTGGTTTTCAGTATGGACACTTTGGTGACCTCAAACACGCTCTTACGACGTCGCAAACCCTACTTGGCATTAGCTAGTTTCGCTTTGGCAAGTTTGTGCGCNGCAGTCGTTGGATTGGCGGGCGCCTATCTCTACTTAGATCCGCAAACTCCCGCGGCAGAAACTTACCGCAACGTAAAACTACAACAACCGCTTCGGGTTTTTTCGGCTGATGGCGCCCTTATTGCCGAGTTCGGCGAGCGCCGCTTGATCCCAATCCAGCTCTCCGAGGTTCCACAACAGTTTATAAATGCGTTGCTCGATACCGAAGATAAACGCTTTTACGAACATCAGGGCATTGACTTCATTTCGCTAAGTAATGACACGCTACAGTTGCTTGGCAGCCTCTTGGGCCAGGACAATTCGGTGGGTGGTGCCAGCACCATTACCATGCAACTTGCTCGAAACGTATCGTTTACGTTAGAACGACGCTTTCTACGAAAGTTCAAAGAAATGTTGTTGGCGCTAAAAATAGAACGCGAACTAAGCAAAGATGAAATCCTCGAGCTGTACATTAATTTAGTGCCTTTTGGCAAAAGAGCTTATGGCGCCCAGGCAGCAGCGCTTACCTACTACGGCAAACCATTGGATGAATTNAATCTNGCGCAACTGGCGATGCTTGCTGGTATTCCGCAGCGGCCAGAAGCGGGTAATCCGATCAACGGTCCAACTTGGGCGCTGCGCCGCCGCAATGTAGTNCTCGGGCGAATGCGCGATCAGCAGTCAATCACCGAAGCGCAATATCAGCAGGCGCTGCAGCAACCCATTACCGCTCAGGTGTTTGCAAGGGAAGTGGATCTGCCTAGCCCTTATGTTGGTGAGTGGGTACGACAGCAAACATTGCCGCTGATCGACGATTTGTATACAGGCGGTTATTCGGTTTACACCACCATCGACAGCAACATGCAACGCGAGGCCATTGCGGCGTTGCGACGGGGGCTTGTGAACTACGACCGCAGTCACGGCTATCGTGGCAACGAAGGTCGTATAGACCCCGAATTGCTAAGACAGGTGAGCGTGTCCAAGGCGCTAGACCCAATCACGGGCGAGGCCAGCACGACGGTTGCATTACCGGACGGCTTTGCTAACCAAGCAGTCGGCGAACTGCAGGTATTCGGAGACTTACAACCTGCTGTTGTTGTGGCTGTAGATAAAGATACGGCAATAGCAATAGACGCCGAGTCCCAGCACCATACATTAACGCGCAAAGATTCGCGGTGGGCCAGAGCGTATATCGATGTCGACAACCGTGGGCCTGCGGTGACCGATCTGACTACGGTCGTCACGCCCGGGGATATCATTCGGATCGGAGCCAACTCTAAAGACGGCGACACGAGCTGGCGCTTAGCACAATTGCCGACTATTCAGGGTGCTCTGGTGGCCATGGCGCCGAGCACCGGCAGCATAAAAGCATTGGTTGGAGGCTTTGATTTCTATCGCAATCAATACAACCACGCGCTGCAAGCGTCCCGACAGCCAGGCTCGGGGTTCAAGCCATTCATCTATTCAGCAGCCATAGCCAATGGGGTAAATGCCGCTGATGTTTTCCTTGACGCGCCATTAGTATTCGACGACGCCAATTTGGAATCACAATATCGGCCAGAAAACGACAACAAGCGCTACAACGGCCCTACCCGCTTACGCGAAGCGTTATACCGGTCTATCAACTTAGTGTCGATTCGAGTGCTGCTCGAGGTCGGTGCAGGGAAAGTACTGGACCACGTCGGTAACTTTGGCTTCGACACCCGCAGTTTTCCGCGTAACACGCAGTTGGCTATCGGTGGCGGCACCATGACCGTAACGCCACTAGACATGGCTCGNGCTTACTCGGTGCTCGCAAACGGCGGGNATCTGGTGGAGCCAAACATCATTGATCGCATTATCGATCAGCGTGGTGCGAGCGTTTATTTGCCCGCACGGGTTGAGGTATGCATAACCTGCGACGCTAANGCAAAAGACCAAAACGTTACCGGCTCAATTCCCGCGGCCACTTTTAGCGAGCCATCAGGTTTAGAGGAATTCATTGNGGANGCACCCGCANCAGCTAGCCAAAGGGAAGTCATTACCGCACCNCGCGTGATCGACGAGCGCAACGCTTTCATCGTCGACTCAATGCTTAAAGATGTGATTAAACGCGGTACCGGACGACGCGCAAGAAGCCTGGGTCGCAACGACTTGGGTGGCAAAACCGGAACGACTAACGACGCTGAAGACACCTGGTTTAATGGTTACAACACCGACCTGGTGACTAGCGTATGGGTTGGATTCAGCAATCAAGCTCCCTTAGGCGCCAACGCCTATGGTTCTAACACGCCACTACCTATCTGGATCGACTTTATGGAGGAGGCCTTAGCNGGCCGAGCACCCAGCCCGATATTTCAGCCGCCGGGCATAACAACAATGAAAATCGATCCAGATNCNGGCCAAGCCGCAGCACCAGGCGACGCCAACGCGATCTTCGAATACTTCTTTGCGGAACACGCGCCTACGGCACCTAGCCGCGCTGACAAAAATTTTAACGATGAAATTAAGGCGGTAGACCTTTTCTAGCAGCTCTGGTTTAGCGGACCAGCTTGATTAAATCCCCTGCTCTTGGCTCACCGTTCGGATGATGGCCATTCATTACCCGCAGTAATTCTTCCGCATTTTGTTTAATCGGCACCGTGCGCGCCAATTTGGCATAGGTGTCACCGGGGTTGGCCATNACAATGTGCAGTTGTTGCTTATTTATTAGGCGCATATCTTCGGCGGTCATGGCGCGTGTCGAGGACACCATGTCCAAAAAGATTTTTTCAAATTGCTCTGGCGAGCCGGGTTTATCGACTTCGCCATTAAACACATATACACCCCCATCTTTATANAGCACCGCAATCTTGCGTGACGCCTTCTTGTCGTCTGTCAGCTCGATAGACGCCACGTAGCCAGAATAACCGCCCACTTGAATGGCTTCGCCATCCAATAAGTCGTCGCGCTTTAGTGTCTCTGTTAGATATTCTTCGGGCGTTTGTGCCTCGCTAGGCAACGCCGTTTTACGAACATTCAAGCGTGCCGAGTTCTGGTTATTTTTTGCGAACACCTCGGACGCTGTCGCCCGAATGTCCCAGTCCTTCGGAAACGCAATGCGTAGCCGCAACGGCCCGTGATAATAAACGCCATCTTTAACAACCCCAGTCGCGTCATCATCACCAAAACGCAGCCCCGAAAGCATTTGATGGAAATCGCGCAGCGGCTCGTTTAATTGTTCCGGCGCCAAATGCTGGGATTTTCGGACAAGCTCGTACAGTCGCTTTTGATGGGCTGGATGGCTACCAAGCATGCCGTGGTAAATTGTCGGCCGGTTATTCACCGCCTTTTGATAATTGTCGTGGTCGCGCAACATTTGAATGCTGTCAAGTAAGGCCGTTGGGTTGTAACCCGTCTGCAGCACGACTTCCGCGCCAAATTCGTCCGCTTCTAGTTCTTGTTTACGTCCATATCCAGCAATGGCGGTTTGAGTAACCGCGTTGGCCAGGCTAATAGTAGAGGCAGACCCAGTGGCAAACGCACCGACAATGCCTAGCACTTTGCCCAAACGCTGTTTCCCCACTGCGCTGCGCGAGTGCTCGCCAACAACATGGCCAATTTCGTGACCCAACACTGCGGCCAGTTCATCTTCACTATTGAAAAAAGCAAGAATCCCACGAGTCACAAAAATGTAGGCATCGGGTGTGGCCCACGCGTTCACAACTGGCTGGTCGACGACGACAAAAGTGTACGTTCGGCCCGCATGGGGGGACTGCGCCAGCAAGCGCTCACCAACTTCCGTGACGTAATCCTGCCAGGCTTGGTCTGGGTAGATCACACCTTTTTCTAAAAACTCGTTGTACATTTCCGCGCCGGGGCCAGCGAGGCTGCTAGGCGCTGAGACGCAACACGCGAGCAGCACCACAACACGAACCTGCGATGTTGCGCAGCGCCGGGCAACCCGGCCAAAGAAGTAGGAAACAGCAAAAAGGCGAGAGATCATTATGCGACCCTTGCGGCTAGCTTACCCTTAGCTTAACCGCTGACCACCAAGAGGAAAGCGCAGATATTGGACACAGCCAACCCCTGCGGCCGAATCCCTAGCTACCCGCGCTGGTGCGAGTGCCGAAACGCTTACGGAAACGCTCGACACGACCACCAGAATCAATGGTCTTTTGTTTGCCGGTGTAGAATGGGTGACAGCTAGAGCAAACATCCAAATGAATGTCACTAGCTAAGGTCGAGCCGATTTCAACTACGTTGCCGCAGCTGCACGTCGCATTGATCCTGTGATATTCGGGGTGTATTTCAGCTTTCATCGAATACTCTTGCAAGGTCTGGAAAAATCGGAACGCGCAGTTTACCAGAAGGCTTTCGGATAACAACTACCGCCTCTGAGTACCGAGGTAAAAGAAAAGCGCGGGTGCGACTCCATTATCCCAGTGCCATTTCCGCAGCGTAGTTTTAGCGGGCGGACAGTGCTTTTCGTCTAACAGAGCAAAAGTCTTCACTTAGGGGATTCCTTCCTACCGCAAATGGTCCATACAATGCTCTATGCCTGACCACAACCGCGTTATTCAAGTTGCCGTGCCCCGACCGTTACACTCGGTATACGACTACGCGGTGCCAGAACACATGCCTATTCCTCCGCCGGGCTCCCGGGTTGAGGTCCCTTTTGGGCGTTCCCGCACCCTTGGGATTTGCGTCAATACCCAGGTCAGCGCCCCGCACCAATCCCTCAAACCAATACACGCTTGGGTCGATGCTGAAGATGCAGCCCCTGCCGTGACCGAAGAACTGTTGCAACTGGCCCGGTGGATGAGCCGCTACTACCACCACCCTTTGGGTGAGGTGCTTGCTACCGTTTTACCGACCGCCGCCCGCCGCGGTGCTGAATTCACCATTAACCCCGCCGACTGTTGGCACGTTGCTCAACCGAACTACAGCAATCCGCGCGCGCCGCGTCAGCAACAGTTACTGCAATTCTTGGTGACTCACCCCGGCGCTTCGGGAGCCACCATTGTGGCCGCCGGATTCAGTCGGGCGTTACTCAACAAGCTGGTGGAACTGACTGTAATTGTACGCAGCGAGCAACCCGAGCGCTTCGCGACAGTCGAAGCGCCTCTGCCGCCCACGCCGGAACAGTCATACGCGATCCAGGCCGTAACCAATGCGCTGGGGCAGTACCAAACTTTGTTATTGGACGGAGTGACGGGCAGCGGTAAGACCGAGGTTTATTTGCAGAGCATTCAGGCGGTGCTCGCCCAAGGCGGTCAGGCTCTCGTTCTTGTACCAGAGATCGCTTTGACCCCGCAGACGTTGGCACGTTTTCAACGCCGTTTTGCCCGCACCGGCATGCTGCATTCTGCGCTTACTGATAATGAGCGTTTGCAAACTTGGCTCAAATGTCGAAGCGGCGACTTTGACATTGTTTTAGGCACGCGCTCAGCAATCTTTACCCCGTTTCGTAATCTGCAACTCATTATCGTTGATGAGGAACACGACAGCTCCTACAAACAACAAGACGGCTTGCGCTACTCGGCACGAGACCTCGCCGCGAAACGCGCGCAACAGTTGTCGATTCCATTGCTGCTCGGTTCGGCAACACCTTCTCTAGAATCGCTGTATAATACTAAACGTAATCGTTATCAGCATTTGACGTTAGCGACTCGCGCCGGCGGAGCGCAAATGCCGAGCTTCCACATCATCGACATGCGCAACGAAAACGTGCTGCATGGCCTGTCGCACCAACTCATCGGTGTCATTCGTAAACACTTGGCTGCTGCAGGCCAAGTGCTGATTTACCTTAACCGGCGCGGCTTCGCGCCGACACTGTTGTGCCAAAGTTGTGGTTGGCAGAGCCATTGCTCGGATTGCGACGCTAAGTTGACCTTGCATCAAACACCACCGCAGATGATTTGCCATCACTGCACACTGAAGTTTCAAGTTCCCCAACGTTGCGAGAACTGCGGCGCCACTGCGTTACTGCCCATTGGCTTGGGTACCCAACGGGCAGAGGAAAACGCAAAGCAGCTGTTCGCAGACGTGCCGGTGTATCGGATAGACCGTGACACCACCCGTAGCAATCGACAATTGAACCGACAATTAGAGCAAATTAACCGCGGCGATCCTTGCGTTTTGGTCGGTACTCAAATGCTCGCCAAAGGTCACCACTTTCCCAACGTAACTTTAGTGGCAGTAGTGAACGCCGACGCCGGTTTGTTGAGCCCCGACTTTCGCGCACCTGAGCGCATGGCTCAACTGATTGTACAAGTCGCGGGCCGCGCCGGCCGCGCCG
>NHET02000027.1 GCA_002170355.2 Gammaproteobacteria bacterium TMED92 | reverse complement strand
CCTTATACCGCCGCACGAACTCTGCCACTCCGTGTCTGATTTTAGTAGTGGGCTGACATCCCTCACATCTCCCACCTCGCGAATTAAGTCGTCTACATCCGCATAGGTATGAGCCATCAGTTCGGTAGATTTTTTGGTGGCTGCATACAGGCTAACGGCGTGATCAACACTGTGGTGCATAGAGTAAGGCATGTTGGCGTCGGCACCGTTCACCGCGGATGAGTGGGCGTAGACTCAGTGTTCGATGCCGTGGTCACCAGCTCACTCTAAAACGTTCAAAAGTATGTGATGTTTGCATCAGTATAAGCTTGCGGGTTCTTCAACGAATAACGCGCGCCTGATTGTGCTGCTGAGTGAATCATCCCATCTGGCCGTATACGCTGGTACAGACGGCTCTGTGCGCCTTTGTTGGTTAGACGACGGCTTTGAAGTCAAAGCCGAATCGCTCTTTATGCTATCTAATCGCGCACGCGTAAGAGCTAGGCCATACTATTGGTAAAAGTTGTCAATGCCGATGACTTAGTCTCTACCTGTGAGCAGTGCTGGAGTTGTGGCGTCAATAAAGTAGGCTACCCCGGGGACCAAAATGCGCACATGCTCAAGGCCCTTAGCTTGATGAATTAACGATACACAGCGCTTAGTGAAAATCTCTAGAACTAAATGTGTTGGAGTGATTTTTTGAGGGCTTTTGCTCATCGTGCAGCATGTGGCTGGCATCTTCTACGTATCCGGCAACAACATGAATAACAATGCCTTCGCGTTCTACCACTCCCTTTATTTTTAATAATCGACTTTGCAGCAGCGCTGCACGAAATCGCGCCATGATGCTCGACCAGACAATTACATTGATGTTGCCGGTTTCATCTTCCAGAGTTAGAAAAACCACACCGCTGGCTGTACCCGGACGTTGCCGTCCAGTAACCAGTCCTGCAATGCGTACGAATTGCCCTGGTCGCAGCTGTTCTAACTGGTCGGCGCAGTAAAATTCTGAGAACTCGCCGTGACTGCGTAACAGTGCCATTGGGTGTTGGCCAAGGGTCAATCCGGTATAACGGTAATCGTCCAGCATATCTTTGTGCTTACTCGGCGGTTCTAGTCGGGTGCGGCTGTTCTGCTTGCTGCTGGGACTGTGTTGAATTGGCAGGGGTGTCCCGATTGCGGCAACCTCCCAATGGGCTTGATGTCGGTGACCCGTTAATGTGGCTAGCGCTCCAGCTCGGGCGAGGCTCCCTAGTTGTTGCGTATTGAGGCGTGCTCGAATGGCCAGGTCTTGACTGTCTGCTATTGGCGCACTGATTTGAGCTTGCATAATGCGCTCTGCGCTGTGCTTTTTTAGGCCTTTAACCAAACGCAGTCCGAGGCGCAGAGCCCACTTTGATGAGGCATTTTTAGTGTCGTTTGTCTTTTCCAGTGTGTGATCCCACTGACTTATGCGGACATCTATTGGTCGAATATCTATATTGTGGCGCGTCGCATCTTGGATCAGCTGTGATGGCGAATAAAATCCCATGGGCAGGCTGTTCAGCAGACCGCAATAGAACGCTGCAGGTTTATGTCGCTTTAACCAGGCTGAAACGTATACCAGCAATGCAAAACTGGCTGCATGTGACTCTGGAAAACCATATTCACCAAAGCCTTTAATTTGATTGAATACCCGCTCGGCAAACTCTTGGTCGTGACCTCGAGCCAGCATGCCGGTGACCAGTTTGTGATGAAATTTTTCTAGTCCGCCGCGGCGCTTCCATGCCGCCATTGCTCGCCGTAGCTGATCGGCTTCGCCAGCACTAAATCCGGCTGCAACCATGGCTAATTCAATAACTTGCTCCTGAAAAATAGGTATTCCCAGGGTTCGCTTTAATACATGTTCAACAGCGGCGCTAGGGTAGTCCGGTTGCTCGAGGTTTTGTCGACGACGCAAGTACGGATGCACCATATCGCCTTGTATTGGTCCGGGGCGCACAATGGCTACTTCGATAACCAAGTCATAAAAATTTTTAGGTTTTAGCCGTGGCAACATGGCCATTTGTGCACGAGATTCCACCTGAAAAACGCCAATACTGTCGCCTTGTTGCAACATAGAGTAAGTGTCTGGATCTTCTGCAGGAATATTTTGAACACACAGAGGTTCTGATTCAGATGGGTCAGCGTTGCAAAGATCTAGGGCTTTACGAATTGCCGTGAGCATACCTAAGGCGAGCACATCGACTTTTAGCAGGCCCAGAGCTTCAAGATCTTCTTTGTCCCACTGAATTACAGTGCGCTCTGCCATTGCTGCGTTTTCTACCGGCACCAATTGCGTTAGCGGGCCACTAGAAATAACAAAACCGCCGACGTGTTGAGACAGATGGCGAGGAAAGCCAAGAATTTCATTTATAAAGTGCAAAAAATGCTTGGCCTTGCTGCTATCTGGATCAATGCCAATGCTGCGTAGTCGCTCGCCTACGTCTTGGCTTTTGTCCCACCAAGCCAAAGATTTAGCCAGCAGATTGAGTACATCTAGATCGAACCCTAACGCTTTGCCGACATCCTTGATGGCGCTGCGCGGTCGATAAGTTACTAATGTGGCGGCTAAAGCTGCGCGGTCGCGACCGTATCGGGTGTAAATATACTGAATAACTTCTTCGCGCCGCTCGTGTTCAAAATCTACGTCAATATCTGGTGGCTCGTTGCGCTCCATAGAGACGAAACGCTCGAACAATAAGTGCATACGCGCAGGATCTACTTCGGTAATAAATAGGCAATAACAGACTGCTGAATTTGCAGCAGAGCCACGCCCCTGACACAAAATATTTTGGCCGCGCGCAAATTGCATGATGTCCTGTACGGTTAAAAAGTAGTGCTCGTATTGCAACTGACCTATAAGGGTGAGCTCTTTTTCAATCAGTTTTAATGTGTCTGCAGGTATGCCGCTAGGCCAGCGCTCAGCTGCGCCAGCAAAAGTAAGTTGACGTAAATAATCAGGAGCGCTGAGGTGTGGTGGTACTAAATCTTTGGGGTACTCGTAGCGCAACTCGTCCATATTGAAGTGGCATTGCTCGGCAATGTGAACGCTTTCGTTAAGCAGTTCGGCTGGATAAATGCTTGTCAGTTTTGTTAACGGGCGCAATGTGCGTTCGGCGTTATTGAATGCTCGGTGTCCCAGGTTTTGCAGTGTGGTTTTATGCCGTATGGCCGTAACAATATCTTGTAGTGGTTGGCGCTCGGGCCGGTGGGTGTGAACATTATTTGCTGCGGTTATGGGCACCTGCAGCCGCGACGATAATGTCAATATATGCGCAGTCTTGTCTAAGTCATGCCCATCATGAAATAGTTCAAGGGCTAACCAAAGCTGAGGCAGGGCTGTTTTCAGTTGTTGCCCCAAAGACACTTGTTGTTCGATTGCGCGCTGGTGAGGTATCCACAGCGCGAAGCATTCTTTTAAGCCAAAACTAAAATCTTTGACTTCAGCGTCGTAGCTGCCTTTTTTTGCACGTCGTCGCAGGGCGCTTATGAATGCTGACAACTGCCCGTAGGCATTACGAGTAGGTGCAAGTAGAACCAGTTTTTCGTTTGCCCTGTCTGCCCGCTGATCCGCTTTGAACGCAAACTCAGCCCCAACGATTAGTTTTATTCCAAGTTTTGCAGCGACGACATGGGCTTTGACCAAACCAGAGTAGGTGCATTCATCTGTCAGCGCTATGGCTTTATAACCAAGTTCATGAGCTCGCTCGACTAACTCCTCTGGATGTGAGGCGCCTCGCAAAAAGCTGTAATTACTCAAACAATGAAGTTCTGCAAAATTTATGCGCTCATGACGTTTGCTTGGAGTCGCCATTACGCAAAGTAGCCGTGTAAGAAAAAAACTTGCTCGTCGTGTTGTTCTATAGAGTTGGTGCAACAGGTATAAACCCAGCACAGCGCACCATTGCTATGTTGGGCAATGTAATAATCCCGCGCTTCACTCTGTACCCACCATTCGCTTTGAATGCGCTCGGGNCCTTGCAGCAATTGCAAAGAAGCGGCACTAACAGGGTGCGGCTTGAGCAACAACCACAAAGGGCGGCTAGGCATAAGGGAGGTAGTCGGATCAGCGCTNGCAGCTTCAATGTTTCTATTGGTTGCTTGTATGTTGCCGCTCAGTTGCCAGGCATGCTCTGGGGTATGTTGATGACTGCGGTAAATTTGTTGGCATGCTTGTGCACCCAGACGTGCCGCAAGCGCGTCTACCAAATCGCCGATATGTTGTTTTTGAGCGATATTATTTACAGCAAACAAGTTTTGCGCTTGCGCTGACCAGGGTGCACNGAGCGTGAGTTTAAGCTCAATGCTCAGCACTTCAGCAGGCAGTGAAGCTTGCTCTAGTTGCAAACGACTTATTGACCATAAGTCTTGCTGTTGTTGCTTTCCTTGGATGAANCGAACCTGCAAAGTGCTTGCGGCCGCAGCGTATTCAACNAAGCGCCAAGTTAATACTTCGCAACCCATTTGATGCGCAATCAGCCACTGTTGCAATTCCAAGCACAACTGCGACATAGGTCCGTCCAACAACTGTTGTTTGTTTTTTATNGGNTGTAATAGATGTACTTTTCGCGCAAAAGTTTTGGGTAATTGAATGACTTTGCGAGGCTCGTAACGCTTACCTTCTAGTTTGTCCAGATACACCACAAGTTCATTGCCAAAACGCTGGCCAATTTCGTTTCTGGGCAATNTCATGACCTCGCCAAGGGTGTGTAAACCCATATTGGCGAGTTGCTCAACGACCTGAGGTTTAATGTTTTGATGTTCAAGGCCGCAAGCATGTAGCGGCGCATTGTCTAAATAACGGCTCTGACTACGAGCGCTGGTAATGGCTGCAGTAGCACTCTGAGCCACTGCGGTTATGCACGTATAACCCATTTTTTCGCACAAGCTAGCGGTTTGCGTCAGCAATGTCGCTTCCGCGAAAAGTTTTAAGCTGCCGTGTATTTCTAGTACGACACTGTCAGGTACTTCGATGCTGACCAAGCTGCTAAAGGCGTAAAGGTTCTCCGCCAACGTTTGTAGTGCTATGCGCTCTTTGTCTGTGTCGCGCCGAAAATGTTGCAGTGCCGGTGCAATACTGTGCGCAGTCGCTAATGAACAACCTGGCACAATGCCTTTTGAGATGGCCATATGATTAGCCAGATGCACACGGTTTTGTTCCAAAACCACTTGCGGTGTTTGGGTGTCGGCAATACAGCTAGAAGCGGTCAACGCTTCTAGGGGTAACAGCGGAAAGTACAGCGCGAGCCAGAGCATTTGTAGAATTAATGCAAAGCTGGGCGAACAACTGAATCGCGAGGTTGCAGTAAATTAGTTTCCGCAGCGACGGCGAGTACAGAATCATTCGCTGTCGCTGTATAGGTTGGGGGCAATGCTTGACCTTGTCGGTGCTCTAGTCGCCAGTGCATAAACAGTTGTTGTATGTCTGCAACATTAGCGTGAGTTGGCATAGTGGCCTCGGTCAGTGCAATTTGCAGTCCCTCAACGGGCCAGCCACCCCGACGCTTGCAAATGTCTAGTTGCAGATGTTGTGTGCTTTTGCCCGGATGTAGGGCCAGGCGAAGTTCCGCCATGCTGCTATTGCTGCGCCTAGCCAGAGGGCGAAACAAGCAGGCTAGGGTTTGCCCCTGTTTCGCCGCGATTTGAATACGCCGTGTGTCTTGAGGTTTTAACGCATTCGTAAACGGCCACGCAAGCACGACACCGCAAGCGCTTGATTTNCANACTTGTTCCAGCGACCANAGAAAGTCTTCAGGAGTTTTTGGGTGCACTAGCAGTAATCTTTGACGGTTTATCCCTGCGGCTTGCAAAGCTGGTGCATAAGGAACAAACGGTGGGTTAACCCACACAGTCCAGCTGCCGTAGGGATTGTCTTGCAGTTTCGCGAGAGCTGGTAACAGTAGCCGTAACTCGCCTATGCCTGCGTTGGCTAACAGTAACTCCATAAGGCCGCCCAATGGCCAGCCATGCCCTGGCAAATGCTTATCTAAAGTTGCAAAACCACTGCTGAGTGTGATTTGACTATTGGGTTGGGTGAGTTGTTGGCCTCGCCACAACAACGGGTGCTTTAGTAAATCCTGCTTGCTAATAGGACTATGGTTTTTTTTGAACGCGCTCATGAGGCTGTCTTTTAATACGGCCTCAAAAGATAACTGTATATTTATACAGTATCAAGTATCATGCGTAGAACTAGCTCATGAGCAGATAGGTTTTAGTGTNCGTTAACATTNGGCCTGCCAATCGAGTAATAACTGAAACCCAAGTCGGCAAGATGCTTGGGGTCATACAGATTCCTGCCATCAAGTATTACCGGCTGCTTTAATGTGTTTTTCAGTAACGCAAAATCTGGGCTACGAAACTCGTTCCACTCGGTTACGATNATTAATGCATCTGCCCCCGTGCCTTGGTGGTCCGCCAGGGTCGCCGCGCTACTACTGCAAATACTCAATTTGCTGTTGTCTTTGAATAACCGTTGAGCGGTTTCTGCGGCCTCCGCGTCGTAAGCGCGCACATAGCCGCCGGCTTGGGTAATGAGCTCGATTAGCGTTGAACTGGGCGCTTCACGCATGTCGTCGGTGTTTGGTTTGAAGGCGAGCCCCCAAAGAGCAAATGTGCGACCGGCAATGTCTCCGCCAAAATGCGCCATTAATTTGTCGAAAAGGGTGCGTTTCTGAAGTCCATTAACCGCTTCAACGCTACGCGTTATTTGCGCGTCATATCCTACCTGACTGGCGATATGAATAAGGGCCTTAACGTCTTTTGGAAAACACGAACCACCATAACCGGTACCCGCGTAAATAAAATTGTGGCCAATGCGGGGATCAGTACCAATACCGCGACGCACCGCTTCAATGTCGGCGCCTAAGTGGTCGGCTAAATTAGCAAACTCGTTCATCAAACTGATTCGAGTCGCGAGCATAACGTTGGCTGCATACTTTGTGAGTTCTGCTGAACGAACATCCATATGGACAATCTTGTCGTGGTTCCGATTGAAAGGAGCATATAACTGTTCTAATTGTCGGGCTGCTGTTGGATTGTCGGAGCCAATAACTACTCGATCAGGTTTCATGAAATCACTGATCGCCGCGCCTTCTTTGAGAAATTCTGGGTTAGAAACAACCGAAAAAGAGATGTCGCTGTCGCGCTCAGCTAGAGTTTCCGCGATGGTTGCCCTAACCTGGTCTGCGGTGCCAACAGGTACGGTAGATTTATCAACGACTATTTTTTCGGCACTCATGTATTGGCCAATGCTTCGGGCCACAGACAATACGTATTGCAGGTCAGCAGAACCATCTTCGTCTTCGGGTGTGCCTACTGCGATAAAAATAACATCCCCATGCTTTACACCNGCGGCAATATCGGTGCTGAAATGCAGGTTTTGCTTAGCGACGTTAGCAGTCACCATCTCTTCTAGTCCGGGCTCAAAAATAGGAATCTGGCCGTTACGCAAGCCTGCAACTTTAGCTTCATCAATATCTATGCATANAACGTCATTACCCATTTCTGCGAAACACGTTCCTGTAACCAAGCCGACGTAGCCTGTACCAAAAATTGAGACCTTCATAACTTTCCTAAGAGATGTCTACGTGAGTGAGTCGGTAAGCCAAGCGTGCCGTGCATTGTAGAGAAAGTGCAGTGACGATTGCACCACAAATGGTTCTTGCTTAGGGTGCCTGAGCATTTGGCGGTGAACGACGAGGAATTATGGATTTTGANTATGACTTATTTGTTATTGGTGCTGGATCTGGAGGGGTCCGAGCCAGCCGAATATCTGCATCCTACGGTGCTCGGGTAGCCGTGGCAGAATCGATGTTTCTCGGCGGTACATGTGTGAATGTAGGCTGNGTTCCGAAAAAGCTGTTTGTCTACGGCTCACATTTTTCCGAGGAATTCGAAGACGCTCGAGCTTATGGTTGGCAGGTGCAACCAGAGGCCTTTAACTGGGATACNTTAAGAGATAATAAAACCAAAGAAATAGAGAGACTTAACNGTATATACANGAATTTACTTGAAGATGCGGGAGTCACTNTATACGAGGCNCATGCGACGCTGATCGATCCTCACACCATCAAAGTAGGGGAACACATTGTTACCAGCAAGTACATTCTTATTGCCACAGGGGGCTGGCCAGTGGTGCCCGAATTTCCTGGCAGCGAGCACGCGATCACATCTAATGAGGCATTTTATTTGCCGGAATTCCCTGAAGAGGTTGTGATCGTTGGCGGCGGCTACATTGCCGTCGAATTTGCTGGGATCTTTGCTGGCCTTGGAGCCAAAACCACGCTGGTTTATCGCGGTGACCTATTTTTACGCGGCTTCGATGANTCGGTGCGAGAGTTCGTGAAGGACGAGATNGCAAAGAAACACATTAATCTGCTGTTTAACAGCAACGTGGCGCGGATCGACAAGCAAANGTNGCACGAAAATTCGCGCGCCTTCGAACTTACCATGGAAGATGGCTCGCTCCTGCACAGCGATTTGGTCTTATACGCCACCGGGCGTAAACCTAAAACAGACGGGCTCGGGTTGCAGCAGGCTGGTGTTACGCTTGGTGCCAACGGGCAGGTCCTAGTGAATGATTTATACCAAACCAATGTCGAGCATATTTATGCGATTGGAGATGTCACCGATCGATTGCAGCTAACGCCAGTCGCCATTGAAGAGGGCATGTGCATTGCNAATAACCTGTTCACTGATAACCCGTCAAAANGTTTAGATTANCGAAACGTGGCAACCGCTGTTTTTTGTCAACCGAACATCGGTACTGTNGGTCTAACCGAGGCCGAGGCGATCGCGGCTGATTCCGGCGACTTNGACATTTATGAAAGCTCCTTTAAGCCGATGAAGCACACGCTAAGCGGGCGCGACGAACGTACTCTTTTGAAAATGATCGTGCGTCGTAGCGACGANATGGTGCTAGGTATTCATATGGCCGGGCCAGATGCGGGTGAGATCATTCAAGGCTTAGCAGTGGCTTTGGTTGCAGGCGCAACAAAGGCGCAGTTTGATGCCACGGTGGGCATTCACCCCACAGCCGCTGAGGAATTTGTCACAATGCGTTCGGTGACGCGAACAGCTTAACTTGACCGTAATTGCTTAATTTAACAAGGGTAGTAACTACTATGAGCANACTGACTGTGGGTGTTGTTGTAACGTTTTGCATTCTGATGTCGCAAGGTGTGGCCGCACAAAACGTGGTGTTTTTTCTCGGCGNCGGCATGGNCATCANCACGATTACCGCGGCGCNCATTTTCGCTGGCCAGCAACAAGGCGCGCAAGGCGAAGAGTTCGACTTGGCGTTTGACCGCTTTGACAATGTGGCGTTGATTAAAACCTACAACACGGATTCCCAAGTACCAGATAGCGCTGGCACGATTACGGCCATTATGGCAGGGGAGAAGACGCGTATTGGTGTAGTAGGTGTTGGTGCTAGTGTTGAGAGAGATGACTGCGAAGCAGCCCTCGCGAATTCCTTGCCGAGCATTGCTGAAATGGCTGAGGC
>NHET02000041.1 GCA_002170355.2 Gammaproteobacteria bacterium TMED92 | reverse complement strand
CGCACGCGGTGGCCGGCCCAAGCCCCGTCGGTATCGCCAACGCTCGGCTAACGGCTATACACGCCACGCCGCACGGTTATACACTCTGCGATCGCGCAAATGAGGCGAGATTGAAGGTAATTTCCGGCTCATCGTATGAGAGGTTTAAGACGAAGGAGAGTCCACTATGGCGATGCAAAATACGCCGCTGCTGATGTCGAATATTTTAGATCGTGGTGCTGTGGTGGCGCCGCACGAAGAGATTGTCACCGCTACCGAAACGGGTGTGCGCAGACAAACCTATAAGGAAACCCGTGATCGCGCCCATCAACTTGCCCACGCCTTAGCAGCTGCAGGCATTAAAGTTGGTGATCGGGTTGGTACTTTTATGTGGAATGGCTCGCGCCATTTGGAGGCGTATCACGCGTGTGCAGGCATGGGAGCCGTTTTGCACACGCTAAACATCCGCCTAGGCGAAAAAGACCTCGAATACATCATTAATCATGCAGAAGACCAAATCATTATTGCTGATGCCGATATATTGCCGTTGCTAGAGAAAATGGTTGGTAAGATTCCAACGGTGCGTCAGGTGATTGTCGCGACCGAAGAAGGCTTTGAAGGCTGGTCAACTGCACTACCAAACGCAATCGACTACGAAGACTTTATTCAAGATCAGCCAACCCAATATGCTTGGCCGCAGATTGATGAAAATTCCCCTCTAGGCTTGTGTTACACCAGCGGAACCACCGGAAACCCTAAGGGCGTTGAGTACGAGCATCGCTCGCAGTACTTGCACACGCTNACCTGTGCAATGACAGACTCNATNGCTTTATCCGGCACCGATTCGGTGTGTGGCATTGTGCCGATGTTNCATGCAATGGGCTGGGGNATTCCTTGGGTTGCCTTAATGCTTGGCTGTAAGCAGGTCATGCCGCACCGCTTTATGGACCCGGCACGGCTGCTTGATTTAATGGTTACCGAAGAAGTCACGCTATCGGCAGGTGTGCCAACGATTTGGCAGGGTGTGAAAGCACTATACGAGGCCGAGCCAGAGCGTTTTGATTTGTCCAAGTTAGACCGTCTCACTTGTGGCGGTAGCTCGCCACCGCCGTCGTTAATTCGGTGGTTCTGGGACACGCTAAATGTGGAGATGATCCAGGGGTGGGGTATGACGGAAACCTCGCCGCTGGCAACGCTGTCGCGACGGGTTATGAAACGCTCGCAATTGCAGCTCAGCGAGGACGAGCAGTTCGAAAACGTGGCTAAGGCAGGGCAGCTTATGCCTGGCTTGGAGCTGGACATCTTCGACGAAGAATTCAATCGTCTACCGCATGACGGCGAAACCGTGGGCGAAATTCTTATTCGCGGTCCTTGGATTTGCTCGGAATATTTCAATAATCCGCAGCCGGACAAGTTCCATGACGGATGGCTGATAACCGGCGACGTTGGCAAGATCGATCCCGAGGAGTACTTAATCATCTCTGACCGCTCGAAAGATTTGGTCAAAAGCGGTGGCGAATGGATATCGTCGGTAGATCTGGAGAACCATATTGTGGCATTGCCAGGAGTCGCCCAGGCTTGTGTGGTAGCCCAGCCCCATCCCCGTTGGGATGAACGACCGGTGGCTTTAGTGGTTCTTGAACCAGGTAAAGAAGTGAGCCAAGAAGAAGTGCTCAAGCATTGCGAAAGTGCTTTTGCAAAGTGGCAGTTACCGGACGAAGTCCTGTACATAGACAGTGTGCCTTTGACCACGACCGGCAAGATGGATAAAAAAGTCGTGCGCGCGGACCTTGATGCCAAAGGCTACCAACTGCCAGATTTGCGTGAGCAGGCCCAGTAACGCCAGAGTCAATAAACGGCAAGATCTAAAAACTAGGGGGTAGGCATGCTCGATGACGTGCAAATGCAGATTCAGGACATTGAGGATTTGCGTTTCATGCCGGAGATCATGGTGCCGGAAAACCACAGCGGCGACCCCTTCGCGTGTCCCTGTTGCGCCAACGTTTTTGCCGAGGTGTTACGCCTCGCAGAAATAGACCTTGGCGACCACGCCCAGCGCATGCCCAAGGCTGCGGTTCCTGCCATGCAGGCGCCACTGCTGATCGAAAATGCTCANATANTAACCATGGATGCCCAGACGCCTATTGCCGATACGTTGTTAGTGCAAGACGGCAAGATAGCNTGGGTCGGCATGGCAACAGAGCAGCCAGCCGCATTGCTGGACGCCCAACCAAATATGCAGCGCATTGACCTCCAGGGAAAAACCGTGCTGCCTGGTTTTGTCGAGCCACATATGCATNTGCCACCNTTGGCCATGTTGCACCGTTTCAGCAACGTGGGACCCAACAACTTCCCAAGCACCGAGGCTGCGTTGGCACAGTTGCGACAAGACGCTGCTCTGGCGGAACCAGGAGAATGGGTGGTTGGTCGGCAATTTGACCCGTCGTTGCAAGAAGGGCCGGACTACTTAACTAAAGATTTGCTCGACTCTGTGAGCACTGAACATCCGGTTTTTGTCTACAACGCATCATTGCATCTGGCTTATTGCAACAGCGTTGCGTTGGCGCTTGCAGGCATCGACGCCACCACAAAAGACCCGGTAGGTGCGGAGCTCGGTAGAGACGAAAGTGGCGCACCAAATGGTGTGCTTAAGGCAGGTCCTGCAATGGCAATGGTCGCGCGACATAACCCAAAGCTGCGCGAACAAAATCTTGCGGAAGCGTGTTTGGGCGTGTTCAACAGCGCTAACAAAGTAGGCATTACCACGTTGTGTGATCAGGGTACGGGTACATTCCAAGGCGTTGGCGAATTAGCCCTGTATCAGAGCCTAAGAGACAGTGGCCAGATGACGGCCCGGTTTCGCTATAGCGTCAGTCAGGCAGCCGCTGCTAAGTGGGATGAGGCGGCAATTAGNTGGGGCGAGGGCGANGAATGGCTGCGACGCACAGGATGGAAGATCGTATCAGATGGCTCCAACCAAGGTAGGACAGGCCTGCAACGAGAGGCTTTTGTTGGCAGTGACAATACCGGCATGGCCTACATTGAAAAAGCCGATCTCGACGCCGCGGTCGAAAAACGCCTGAACGACGGCTGGGCGGTATGTGTACATGCTAATGGCGACGCAGCCATAGACCGGGTGTTAGACGCTTTTGCAAAAGCCAAAGCGAAAGGACTTGATCCNGCAGCAAAGCGATGCCGCATTGAACACTGCAGCATTTTGCATGACGAGCAAATAGAAAAAATGCACGAATTGGGGCTATCGCCTAGCTTCTTGATCGGTCATGTGCACTACTGGGGTAAAGCCTTCGTCGAAGATATTTTTGGTGCAGAAAAAGCGGCAAAATTGGATCGCACCGGCGCTTGCGAGGACCTTGGCATACGTTGGACAGTGCACTCCGACGATCCGGTGACCGAAATGAACCCATTGCGTTGCATTGAAAACGCGGTCACCAGAAATATGTGGCGATCAGATCAACTGCTATCCCCAGAAGAACGGGTGCCAGTAGCCGCCGCCTTGCGCGCCATGACGATCGACGCGGCATGGCAGTGCCACTCGGATCACGAAGTGGGCAGCCTAGAGATCGGCAAGTTCGCCGATTTCGTGGTCCTAGCAGAAGATCCGCTCGCGATAGACNCAGAGTGCCTCAGCCAAATTGAGATCCTAGAAACCTGGGTCGGTGGTAGGCTCGTATTTTCGGGACAGTAAGCTGGCGCCGGTGTGGGCCGGATGCCTTTGACATTGCCCAACAGCGGGATAGTCTAATGGCTTAAATTTGCCGGGGGGAAGGGCTTGCAGCGACTCTTAACAGTTTTCTTTGTCTCACTGGTTTTCTCTAGCGCCACCTCGTCGTCGACATTTGCTGAGATGGCGAAGGCGCCCGGACTGTTGGACTTTGCCTCGTTGCCGCGACTAACCGCGCCCGCGTTATCGCCTACTGGTAAGTACCTGTCGGCGCTGGTAAATGACAAAGACAAGCGAGTGTTGCTTATTCGAGATTTAGACAACGCTAACAAGAAACCTTACTTCATATCCGGCAGAGATTGGAAGATTCATCGACGGATGTGGGTGTCCCCTAAAGACCTGCTGCTGGGCATTTCGATACCAGAAACGCTGAACGGTGTGCCGCTTGTTGTCACTCGGTTGGTCCATGTAGACGTCGAAAAGCAAAAGCAGCGACTACTGTTCAAGCGTGAGGAATCGCAAGGATTTTTCCAAATGCAGGACCGAGTCCTCACTAAGGTTCCTAGCAAAGCAGGCCACTTTCTCATTGCTGCGGGGAAAAGTGATCCCGCAAGACCGCAGGTTTTCCAGGCTGATATCGCCGACCGACGTCTAAGCTCTAAGGTTGTGCAGCGCCACATTAGTGGTGTGCTCGATTGGTNGGCTGACAGCACAGGTATCGTTCGAGTTGGCATCGGCATTACCAGGGATCAAAAGCAAGGCGTCCTTAAGCTTAGAGACGAATCTGGTAAGTGGCGTGACTACAGTCACTTGCTAGATCGGGGCGCTGAAGTGCTGGCGATACCGAGCCACATGCCGAACCACTACTTTATCTCTATGTCGTCACTGCCTTCAGATACCGAAGATGCGGACACAGATACTCAAAGTATGCGTCAGGTTTACGCTGTAGATGTACGTTCTGGAGAGGAGCAATGGCGATACGGCAGAGAAGATTCGGAGGTTGCTTATTTACAGCTCGACGAGCGCGGCGAGGAAGTCTTCGAGCTGGGCTATAGCAACGAGGAACTCGAACCGGAGGTATTTGACGCTGAATGGCGGGCTGTGCGAGATGCTTTGCTGGGTGAGTTTCCAAATGCAAAAAGTTATCTTGCTGCGGTAGCAGAGGACAGATCGCGAGCCGTGGTCGGTGTCGGCAGCGATACCATGCCCAACCAATATTATCTCTACGATAGTGTGGATAGACGAATGGCCCGGATTTCGGTGAGCTACCCGAATCTGAACCAGAGCAATCTATCACCTGTATTAGATGTGACCTACCGCGCCAGAGATGGCCTAAAAATTCCCGGTTACCTAACGCTCCCCTATGGTGTGTCGCTGGAGACCGCGCGGAATTTGCCCTTTGTAATACACCCCCATGGCGGTCCCCACGCGCGAGACTTTAAGCGATTTGATTGGCTCGTACAGATGCTGGCGAGTCAGGGCTATGGTGTGCTGCAAATGAACTTTCGTGGCTCTACGGGCTATGGACTAGCGTTTGAAGAGGCGGGTTATAGACAGTGGGGACAAGCCATGCAGGACGACATTACAGACGGCACCCGCTGGATAATCGATGAAGAGATGGCGGACCCTAGGCGCATTTGCATTATGGGAGGCTCTTATGGGGGCTATGCTGCGCTGATGGGGGTAGCAAAGGAAGCCNATCTGTATCAGTGCGCAATCAGCCTCAATGGCGTGTCAGATTTGCCCTCGCTAATTAGGTTGCAGCAGCGCTTTATCGGCGGGCGCTTCGCCACGCGGTTCGTAGGAGATCTTTGGAAAGACCGTAGCGCGCTCAAAGATAACTCGCCGCTGCGACTAGTCGAGCAAATCAAAGTGCCGGTGTTGTTGGTGCACGGCGAGAAAGACCGCGTGGTTTCGGTCAGGCAGTCGCGGGCGATGTACAAAACCATGCAGCAAAAGTCTAAAGCTGAGGTCCGCTATCTAGAATTGTTAGACGGCGACCACTTTCTCTCCAACTACCAAAACCGCATTGCATTTGCGCAAGCCGCGACAGAATTTTTGAGCCAGAACTTACAGTAGTCGGCCAGCCGCATGGGTATGCTAAGTGAAGCCGGTAAACGTCTTGCCAAAAGTCTGACAGGCGAGAGACTGCGGCTGGACCTATTCGCTCCTGAGCACCGTGCCGAATTGGCGGTGGCCTGTGCTGCTGATCCTGACATTTGGGATATCTATCCTCATTCCATGTTGGACGAACACTTTAGGCCTGCCCTTGATGCCATGCTGAAGCAGCCAGACCGTGTGGTCTTCGCTGTGGTCGTTCGTGACCAATCGGTAGAAAGGGTTGTTGGTATGACCAGTTATATTAAGCCTGACCCACACGGCGTAGTCGAAATTGGCGGTACGTACATTGAACCGTCGGTTCGTGGCACCGGTGTTAATGATGAGATGAAAAAGCTCATGATTGAGCATGCGCTCGATCGCGGTTTTAGACGCATCGAGTTTCGCGTCGACACTCGCAACACAAGATCCGCAGCGGCGATGCGTAAGCTTGGCGCTCAGCTGGACGGTACGTTACGCCAGAACGTCGTCACGTGGACCGGCTACGTCAGAGACACCCATGTATTTAGTATTCTTAAAGAGGAATGGCGGCATTAGTCATTAGCCGTTAGACATTGCCAGCACCCGCGAAATCTCTTTGAGGCTGCGCCCGCTCTCTTGGCGCCAGGCGTTAAAAGCGTCTTGGGTCTGTAGCTGTGCTTTCTTGCTGGTTGGCTCCTTGTCTACGACCTCTGCTTGCACCAAAGCTGCGACCACATCAACACTGAAGATTGGCGTGTCGTAGCCGATGAAGCGCAAAAAATATCTACCCGTTTGTCCGCCCAGGCGACTGCCATGTTTTTTAAGGTGCTCCCATAGCCCGACGAAATCATCGTCTGGCCACTGCGATAAAAACTGCTGAAAGCTACCATGCTCCGCTCGTACATCTAGAACGTACTGTGCATTAGCGCGAACGCTGGCGATCTTTTTGCCGTGACGCACTATCTCGCTGTTGCGTTGCAGCGATTCCAGTTCTTCGTCCGCCAACATGGCGCAATGCATAACATCGAAATGGTTAAATGCCGAGGTAAAACCCGGCCACTTTGCCTCGATGATTTTCCAAACAAAGCCCGACCGAAATACGCATTTGGTCATTTCCTCCAGCACGTCGGCATCAGTGACTTGCCGCAGGTCTACGGAAGTTTTTACTGGTTCGAGTAGTTGCTCCAAGGCGTTTGTACCGCCTTTGCGAGCTGCCGCGCGTTTGTAGATATTCGCAAACGTCTCCACAATGGCACTCCAAGTGTTGGCAGCAGAGTGTTGGTTGCCCCAATGACGCTGTCAACATTTTCGGCTCATGCAGCCGCGTAGACGCAGATTCGCTAGACTTAAGATCGGACCATTAGCGCAGAGCAAGAACTATGCAGTTTGACAACCGTATTACCCAGTTATTGGGAATAGAGATACCCATTGTGCAAGCACCGATGGGTTGGATTGCGCGATCGCAATTGGCGGCAGCGGTATCCAATAGTGGTGCATTGGGCATCATCGAAACATCGTCCGGCGAACTAGATGTTATTCGTCAAGAAATTTTGAAAATGCGTGAACTTACGGATAAGCCTTTTGGCGTAAACGTGGCCCAGGCCTTCGTGCGTGATCCGGACATCGTTAATTTCATAATCGATCAAGGAGTGAAATTCGTCACTACTTCTGCTGGTAATCCCGAGCGTTATACCGAGCAGCTTAAGTCTGCGGGACTCACGGTATTTCATGTTGTGCCAAACCTCAGTGCGGCGAAAAAAGCTGTCGACTGTGGTGTTGATGGTTTGATTGTTGAAGGCGGCGAAGGCGGCGGATTCAAGAATCCACAAGACGTGGCGACCATGGTATTGCTGCCATTGGTTCGATCTCAGGTCGATGTGCCTATCATCGCTGCAGGCGGATTCATCGATGGTGCCACTATGGCCGCAGGGTTCGCGTTAGGCGCCGAGGGCATCCAAATGGGTACACGAATGGTCTCGTCAGCGGAGTCTCCGGTGCACGAAAACTGGAAGAACGCGATCGTAAGTGCACGTGAAACAGATACCGTCTTTCTTAACCGAGCGCACTCGCCCGCGCTACGCGCCATTCGAACCGCAAAAACCACCCGGCTAGAATTTGATGTAGAGACCAACGCGATGAGCGAATTTGGCAAGGCTACGGATCTTTACTTTGGCGGTGATATGGAGGCGAGCATCGCCCTTACTGGACAAGTATGTGGACGCATTGATGCCGTGCGCCCAGTGGCCGAAATCATCGCTGAAGTACGAGATCAGTTCTTCAAGGTCATGGGTTCAATGTCCGCGCAGTATCTAAACTAACGTGCCGCCAATCACGCAGGGGCCAGTTGGCCCCCGGGTCTGAGTGTGCATAAGGCACCGGCCCTCTCCCAGTCTGCAAAAGCGGTATAGCGTTTTACGCGCCGGTCTCTTGCATCAGGGTGCGCATCAGTGCGTCGTCATCCTCTGCGGTTTGCTGCGCTTGCAAGTACGCGGACACCCGAGCCTTAGCGTTAGCACGAATATTCATGTGGAAGAAGCTGTAGTCGTACATGTGATAGTTGCCAGGTCCAAAGGGCATCAGCGTGAAGTTATCTGAATTGATGTCCTCAACCAGCAATTGACTGTTCAAACACTGAGCGCCGGTAACTCCCTGCTCCAAAGTTTCTCCTGCGTTAAAGCTTACACTTCCCATATTTTCGCTGGCGCTGGCGACTTCTGCAGTTGTTTCCCAAGTGATCGGATTAACGCAGATATCGCCGGGTTCAGCGAGGATCACCATGGCGTCCACGGAGTTGGTATTCCAAGACACCTGGCAGCCGGTTTGGCTGGCACTGCTGCAAACATCTATGCCATTGCTGCCATCAATAGAGAATCCAACCGGGTAAGCTGCCACCAAGCGTTGTTGCAACGGCGTACCTGCAATTTCTTCTTTTAGTAGCCGGTCTGCGTGAAACGAACCTTGGCTGTGTCCAGCGATAATGAACGGCCGACCGTTGCTGCGTTGGTCAAGAAAATAGCGGAACGCAGCCTTTACGTCTTGATAAGCCAGTTCTAGAGCTTGACCGCCATCGCCGTCCTGATCTTGAAAGCTGTACAAGGTGGCCTGTCGGTAACGTGGTGCGTAAACCTGACAGCAGCCATTAAACACACTGGCTTGATCACGCATGACCCAGTCGTCGGTCATTTTGTTGGCGGTCGCGTCGTCCAGAGGCTGATTCCAATGTTCAGGATTGACGTAAGTCGTCGGATGAACAAAGAACACATCCACGTCCATTGTGCTGCTGGGGTCAACAATGACGCTGTCTGGCACAACATCAGCAGCGTCCTGTCGCTCAGGCAGTGCCGCCCAGTGATCGGGGTTGGCGTAATCTGGTGCGGCTGGAGTTTGATCCTCTGCGAAACTATGACTCGGCGCCATGTAGGCCATTCCCGCCATCATCATTATGGGTCCGCGAAATACAAAGCCTAGAATCAATAACAAGATTACGACGATACTGAAACCAATTAGGAACTTTTTCACGTTGCCTCCAAGTAGTTGTGTGTCGGTGCTCGCATGCGCCCAAAAAAGCGTGCTGCTCGGCCAAGTCAAAGCTGGCGTATTAAACCATTCTGGTGCTCAAAGGAAACTTCTTTTGTGCCTTAG
>NHET02000008.1 GCA_002170355.2 Gammaproteobacteria bacterium TMED92 | reverse complement strand
ATCGGCAAAAGGTCAGCTTGGCGGATATGTGGCAGTACAAAATTTTGTTCGTGACTAAAGCGTATTTCGCCAGTGCCGTACCGGTCGGCCCAATCGGCAACGGCGTGCATTTGCTCAGCGCTAACATCGCCGGGCGGCACGCCGGTAGTTTTAGTTGAGAGGATCACGTTCGCGTAGCCCGCTACACGATGGGGAAAAACGTTGCGTTCTACCCAGCGACTAAAGGCGGGATCTTGCAGGCGCTGCGCTGCGAGTTCTGCGGCGTGATCGTCAACGGCGATCAGGTGCGGCGGAGCAAAGAAACGTTGCATGGCAGTAATCGCTTGGGCGGGCAGCGGTTCGGTTTCGGCCAAAATCAATGCCCATTCGGCATCCACTCGCTCGGCAAAGGTTGCCGCGCCCAGCGCCCGAACCAAGATCTTTATCCGTGCTTTGTACTTGTTATCACGACGTCCATAGCGGTTATAGACCCGGAGAATTGCCTGTAAGTAGCTAAGCAAATGCTCGGCCGGCAATGCGGTGCGAATCGTTGCACCTATCACCGGTGTACGTCCTAAGCCACCGCCGACAATGACGTCAAACACATGCCGTTGTTGCGCGTCCTCATAGACCCGCAAACCAATGTCGTGAACATCGATGGCGGCTCTGTCTACGGCGGCGCCGTTGACAGCAATCTTGAATTTACGCGGTAACCACTCAAACTCTGGGTGCAACGTTGACCATTGTCTAATCAGCTCGCAATAAGGTCTGGGGTCGACTGTTTCGTCTGCTGCTGCGCCTGCAAAATGATCGGTGGTGACGTTACGTATACAGCTACCGCTGGTTTGAATCGCGTGCATGCTAACAGCGGCGAGATCCTCAAGAATTTCGGGTACGTCGGCGATCTCGGGCCAGTTAAACTGCATGTTTTGACGTGTACTCAAGTGTCCGTACCCGCGGTCGTATTGCACCGAAATGTTTGCCAATGCACGCAATTGCGTACTAGACAATGTGCCGTAGGGAATCGCCACACGAAGCATTGGCGCCAAACGCTGAATGTATAAGCCGTTGCGCAGACGCAATTGCAGAAACTCATCCTCGCTCAGCTTACCTGCAAGATAGCGTTCGGTTTGCTGGCGATAATGTGCTACGCGTTCCTTAAGGAATTGATGATCGAAATCGTCGTACTGGTACATAGGCCCCCGAGTGCAGTTCGCCGTCCTGATCCCGCTACGGCGCATGGGACGCAGATTAGCCGCGGACACTAGCAGCGGCCAAAGAACCCAACAAGTGACCGAAAGTTATAACGATATGCTCTAGAACCAGCGCTTGGGCAACACTGCACTAAATTGAACAAGTGATCGCATTAGCAGGAGTTGTGCTCAGTAGTCGCACGCTTATAATGCGCACAACACTACGATTGATCAGAGCCGACATGAGCGAACCAACCCCGGATCAAGAAACTGAAACTGAAACGACGGCGACGCAAGACGACAGTAAAGCTGACGTTATAGCGATCGCGGTGATTTTTGGCGCTGCCGTACTAATGGCGGCACATTTCATTTCTGGCTTCACGATCGACCTCTGAAGCAATGTTGCCGCCNACATTTAGCGNNTAATAGTCCAACCTCATGGCGGGCCTAGATNAGTCAGCCANGTTAGGCGCTAACAGACGGCGCGCANGCTCCAATGACAGNTTCTTGCGCTCGGCGTAACTGTGTACTTGATCGTCGTCTACCTTGCCGATGCCAAAGTAGCGGCTCTGCGGGTGCGCGAAATACCAACCACTGACTGCGGCCGCGGGNGTCATCGCGTAATTTTCCGTTAACTCTATGCCGGTATGCGCAGTCGCNTCGAGCAGTTCAAACAAAGATGTTTTTTCGCTGTGTTCCGGACACGCGGGATAGCCGGGCGCGGGGCGTATGCCTTGGTAGCGCTCTTTAATAAGATCCTCATTGTCTAAGGCTTCATCTGTGGCGTAGCCCCAATGCTGTCGACGCACTTGCGCGTGTAGGTACTCCGCGAATGCCTCTGCNAGACGGTCTGCGAGCGCTTTAATCATAATCTGCGCATAGTCGTCATCGGTAAATTCTGCCAAANCCTCGTCGATNCCCGCNCCGGCCGTTACCGCAAAGCCACCGATATAGTCGGCGTTACCGGCTGGTGCAATAAAGTCCGCAAGGCAGTAATTCGGACTAAGGTCATCAGGTTTAGGTGCTTGCTGTCGCAAATGGTGCAGCGTGCAAAGTCTGTCGGCTCGAGAGTCGTCACTAAAGACTTCGATGTCATCCGTGCCAAGTCGATTCGCTGGCCAGAAGCCGTATACCCCCTTGGCGCTTAGTCGGCCGTCATCAATGAGCCACTGTAGTCGCTCTTGAGCCTCGGCAAACAACTGTGTGGCAGCCTCGCCAACAACCTCGTCAGTCAAAATCGCAGGGTATCGTCCGGCTAATTCCCAAGTCATGAAGAATGGCGTCCAGTCAACATAGGGCTGTAACTCCTCTAAACTCGGCGCAATGGTGTGTACGCCCAAGCGGCTTGGCTTTGGCGGCTGGTAGGAAGTCCAATCGAATTCCATGGTATTGGCTCGAGCGTCGCTCAGTGCGAGAAAAGCGCGTTTTTCTCGTCGTGCCTCAACACGGTTTCGAATCAACGCATATTCATCCCGAATATTGCATGCGTAGCTTTGATATTGCGGCTCATCAGCCAATAAGCTTGCGGCAACATTTACCGCACGAGACGCGTCCGAAACGTAAACCGTAGCTCGATTTTCATACTCGGGTGCGATTTTTGCGGCCGTATGAGCTTTACTGGTTGTCGCACCACCAATCAACAATGGGATGTTTAGGCCGCGGCGTTGCATTTCTTTTGCAATGTGGACCATCTCGTCGAGAGACGGAGTGATCAGTCCGGATAGGCCGATCATATTAGCGTCACAGTCGATAGCCGATTGAATAATGGTTTCGGCAGGAACCATCACGCCGAGATCGATTACCTCATAGTTGTTGCATTGCAATACAACGCCAACAATATTCTTACCAATGTCGTGGACGTCGCCTTTCACCGTTGCCAGCACGATCTTCCCTTTAGCAGCACGTTCGCGATTAGGGTTACGTTTCTTTTCTTCCTCTATGTAAGGTACGAGGTGGCTCACGGCCTGCTTCATAACCCTGGCGCTTTTCACAACCTGGGGTAGAAACATTTTGCCACTACCAAACAAATCGCCGACCACGCCCATGCCGTCCATCAAAGGACCCTCTATGACCTCGAGCGGATGTTCCACCAACAAGCGTACTTGTTCAGTGTCATCGACGATAAATTCGCCAATGCCTTTCACCAGTGCGTGACTAAGGCGTTCTCNNACGGGTAGCTCGCGCCACGCGTCCTGGACNGTGGGGTTGTTGTCATTAACCTTGCTGTCAACGAGAGTTTCTGCCATCTCTAGCAAACGCTCTGTTGCATCCTCGCGCCGATTCAACACCAGATCTTCCACGGCCTCGCGCAAGTTCTCTGGCACTTCTTCGTANATGCCTAATTGCCCGGCGTTGACGATGCCCATGGTTAAACCAGCTTGCACGGCGTGATACAAAAATACCGTGTGGATCGCTTCGCGCACTAAATTGTTGCCACGAAAAGCAAACGATACGTTGCTCAACCCGCCAGAGGTGCTGGCACCGGGCAGGTTATCGTGGATCCAGCGCACGGCTTCAATAAAATCCACTGCGTAATTACGGTGTTCNTCTATGCCGGTGCCGATCGCGAATATGTTGGCATCAAATATAATGTCGCTGGATGGCACTCCAACATGNTCGGTGAGGATACGATAGCTGCGTTCGCAGATTTCAATTTTGCGCGCCAACGAATCTGCTTGTCCTTGTTCGTCGAACGCCATCACGACCATCGCAGCGCCGTACCCCAAGCATTTGCGTGCGGCGTCAATGAAAGCNTCTTCGCCNTCCTTGAGGCTTATTGANTTGACGATGGCCTTGCCCTGGACNCACTTTAGGCCAGCCTCGATGATTCCCCACTTGCTCGAGTCGAGCATGATTGGAACTCTGGAAATGTCTGGCTCTGACGCGATCAGATTCAAAAAATGAACCATGGCTTGTTCGCCATCGAGCATGCCTTCGTCCATGTTGATGTCGATCACTTGGGCGCCGTTTTCGACTTGCTGACGCGCAACCGCAAGCGCCTCGTCAAACTTGTTTTCTCGAATAAGTCGCGCAAAGCGTGCGGAACCAGTGACGTTAGTGCGCTCACCTACGTTGACGAACAGACTGCGTTGATTCAGCGCCAACGGTTCTAACCCAGATAGCTTTAGCCCGCTGCTCGAGGCAACATCTTGCGAACCGGCAGTAGCTTTCAATGCGCGGGGTGGTAGCTCGGCGACAGTATCTGCAATGGCACGTATATGTTCTGGTGTTGTTCCGCAGCAACCGCCAATTATGTTAAGCCAGCCAGACTCTGCAAACTCGCGCACAATCTCGGCCATTTGCTCAGCACTTTGATTGTATTCGCCAAATGCATCTGGCAGACCGGCGTTTGGATGGGCGCTGACAGCCGTGTTACAGAGTTTGGCTAACTCTGCAACGTAAGGCCGCAGCTGTTCTGCTCCCAAAGCGCAGTTGAGACCCACGGCTANAGGCTTGGCGTGCTCGATTGAATACAGGAATGCCTCACAAGTTTGTCCGGACAAGGTTCTGCCGCTGGCATCAGTGATCGTGCCGGAAATTATCAGCGGTAGTGGATCCACCAAATCTTCGTTCACGGCGTTCGCGGCATAAATTGCCGCTTTGGCGTTCAAAGTATCGAACACTGTTTCGATGAGAAAAATGTCAGCGCCGCCGGCCACAAGTCCTTGCATTGCCTCGGTGTACGCAGCGACCAACTCGTCGAAGCAAATGTTACGGTAACCCGGTTGATTCACATCAGGCGACAAACTGGCCGTTCGGTTGGTTGGACCAATGCTGCCGGCTACAAAACGCGGCTTGTCGTCATTACTGAACTCGTCGGCAACGTGTCGAGCAATACGCGCTGCCGCTTCGTTGATCTCGAAGCAAATGTCCTCTGTGCCAAAGTCGGCCTGGGCCACCGTCGTAGCGTTGAAAGTATTGGTGCAAATGATGTCACTACCGGCCTCGAGATAACTGCGATGGACTTCTTCAACAACTTCGGGACGGGTTAAGCACAATATNTCGTGATTACCTTGCAGCGGTAGTCCGTGGTCGACAAAGCGTTCACCACGATACGCTGCCTCTGCCAGTTGGTAGCCTTGGAAAGCTGTGCCATAAGCGCCATCCAACAGTACAATTCGCCGCTGGATAAGATCTTCGAGTCGTTCCTGTCGCGACGACGTTGCGTTGCTATGGTTGGCTTTGGCGGCGGTGGCCCCTGACATACGGATTACCTGAAAAAATAAAAAAACACCATAGCTAAGGTCATGTTGGGGAACAATTGAAGTAGATATCGTGTTATTTGAGTAAAACTAATAGTCATATACCCAACACTGGTGCGCAGGTGTAAACTGCGCGCTCAGCCGCCGACGTGTCGGCGGTAGATCTAACTTTAGTGATTGCATTAATCATGATCGATATCTCATTAAGCGCGCAGTCCTATCTGCAAAGTCTGTTGGCAAAGCAAGATGACGAAGGCGTTGCGATTCGTATTTTTGTTGCCCAACCCGGCACGCCGCAGGCGGAGACCTGTATCGCCTATTGCCGCCCGGGAGAGGAGCAAGACGGCGATATCGCGGTGGAATACGAGGGCTTTCGAGCCTGGTTTGAGGGCCGAAGCGAGCCGTACTTAGAAGACGCGCAAGTGGACTATCAAGAAGACCAAATGGGCGGACAACTGACCATAAAGGCGCCAAACGCTCGAGTGCCGAAGGTCGGACCTGATGCGCCTATTGAAGATCGTATCAATTATGTGTTGTATAACGAGATCAATCCGGGGCTTGCTGCGCATGGAGGGGTGGTGGCGCTGGTTGAAGTCACTCCTGAGAAGCAGGCTGTGTTGCAGTTTGGTGGCGGTTGTCAGGGCTGCTCGGCAGTGGACATTACCTTGAAGAGCAGCGTCGAGGGTACCTTGATGGAACAGGTGCCGGAGTTGACAGGCGTGCTAGATCACACCGATCACACTTTTACCGAAAACGCATACTACAGCTAAACACCTAGAGCCCAGTTTGGCGCCGTTGCGGCACTATTAGCACTCACGCACCGACATTTTGTCATACAGCCGGCTGAGCATGTCTTCAGTTTCTTGCCAATCGACACAAGCGTCAGTAACAGACACACCGTATTGCATGGCACCCGTGGCTTGGATCCGCTGATTGCCGGCATACAAATTACTCTCGATCATGACGCCTATGATCGCCTCATTTCCGGCAGCGACTTGCTGGGCAACGGATTCCAACACCAGTTTCTGCTTTCGATAATCTTTGTCGGAATTGGCGTGGGAGCAATCGACCATGATTGCCGGATGCTGCTGAATTTCTTCTAAGGCAGATATGCATTCGGTAACTGTCGCCGCGTCGTAATTCGGTCCGCTAGTACCGCCCCTGAGCACGATGTGAGCATGATCGTTGCCGCGTGTGTGTATCACACTCACTTGGCCGTTCGGGCTGATCCCAAGAAAACGGTGTGGCTTAGTGGCCGATTGCAGCGCGTTCAGNGCAACCGTCAAAGAGCCGTCTGTACCGTTCTTAAAGCCAACAGGACAGCTCAATCCGGAAGCCATTTCACGGTGAGTTTGCGACTCTGTAGTGCGTGCGCCAATGGCAGTCCAAGAAAATAGCTCTTGCAAGTATTGCGGCGTAATAGGATCGAGGGCTTCCGTAGCTAGTGGCAAGCCCAGCGCTGATATGTCCAATAGCAAACGTCGGGCAATTTCCAAACCTTCAGCGACTTTGAAACTGTCATCCAGATACGGGTCATTGATGAGGCCTTTCCAGCCCACTGTGCTACGCGGTTTTTCAAAGTAGGCGCGCATCACCAAAAACAATCGGTCACTCATTGCGCCTGCTAAATGTTGCAATTTACCAGCGTAATCTAACGCGCTGGTAGGATCGTGAATTGAGCATGGGCCGACCACGACCAACAAGCGTTTATCTGCACCGGCGACGATTTGACGGGCGGTCTGCCGATGAGCATTGATTGCTTCGCGGATTGATTCAGAGATCGGCAGTCGTCTTTTTAGTTGTTCGGGTGTTATCAGCACTTCTTGCGACGCAACGTTAATGTTCTCCAATTGCATAATCCTGCTGTCCCTTGATTTGAGTTTGAAAGCGCAGCGCTGGGCATAAAAAACCCCGCTAGACGGCTGCCTCGCGGGGTTTGAGAGGGACAGTACGCTGCCCTCGAAAATATGGCAAGCGAGCGAGCTGCTCAGATAACAGGCAAAGCCTTGCCAATCTACTAAGACCCCAACAACACCCGCGCCGTGCCACGCGCGGCTTAAATATTGTGTTGGTGGTACATCCGTGCCGGCGCGGATACTAGACGCATCGGCACAAAAATCAATCACCGGCGTGCGTTACAGTTCGTGCAATTCTGCGAGACCGGTAAAAAACAGGGCAGTGCGAATGGGTAAAGGGTCATTGGCAAAGAGTTCCGCTACCAAGTGTCGATAACGGCTAAGCTGTGGTCGATAGCGCTCTGTTTGATCGTGCAGAAAAGTTTGTCGTGTCATCGGTGTGATTTGGCGGTCAGGCAGAGCAGTTTTGTAGTCAATGATCCAACGTTGCTGATTGGTCACAAAGTAGCGGTCCAACACCACGTTGTGCACCTGGCCGTTGTAATCCGTACCGCTGATGGCCCATTCACATTGAGCCTGTTCATGTTCGCTCAATATCCACTTGCCGTGATCACTGGTGCACACTTGCTGTAGATGGTGTTGCGCGTCGGCAATCAACTCATTGATATGCTCTAGTTCAACATCAAGATGTTGCGCCCAAATTGTCATTCGCTGGGGTAGAGTGGCGGCGTCGAGAGTTTGTGTGTTAGCCATCCAAGCAAGCGCTTTGTGGACGAGATGGCCAAGCGCTACTTCGTAGCGGCTACCAATTAGGTCTGCAGCGGCGTTGCCGGTTTCGGTTTTAACGGTGGGGCTGATCACGTCAGGTGGTTGCCACCGAAAGTCCTCTGGTAGTGCAGTAAGCAAAGGTGGTTGGTCAGCTGTTTTCGCGGCACCCGTAGCGTCCGGTGGCGTTGCATGCTCCGCCAACTCTTTGATCCATTCGGCCATGCCTTTGGCTTGGTCGGGACTGTCTGTTGCATAACTTAGCCAAAGGCTGTCGCGTGCTCGCGTGCAGGCCACGTACAGTAAACGTTTGCGCTCGTTTGCCGCGCGGATTTTGTCCTCGTAGTCGAGCCATGCATGAATAGGATCATTCTTAGCGCCGATCAGAAGATTGCTTGCGTCCGCTTGCCAAAGCATCAAGGGTGCTGTGTCCTGGCGCGTGCCGCGATGCAAGAATGGCACGATCACATGATCGAATTGCAGCCCCTTAGCTTTGTGAATGGTCATAACCTCTACTGGGGCATCGCCGGCGCTGCTGGCAAAAAGTCGCGCTACAGAACGCTCTAATTCCGGCATTTGGTAGGCCGCTGGCCCCAGTTCCTCGAGCAACTCAAACCAACGCATAGCATGGTTGAGAGAGGTCATGTCGTAAGCCTCCATACCCCCGAGCCGAATCCATAGACCCTCAAGAATTTCCCGTAGCGGAAATTCAAATTGATGCTGATGCGCCCATTGCAGGCCATCTATGAGCCGTTGCAAGGCAATAAACCGTTGCACAAAGTCTGGTAATTCCGCAGCGAAGTCGACCACTGCCTCAAGCTCTTGCAATTGGCTCAAGCGTAGGCCGATTAACGGGCTGCGCAATACGCTGAACCACGACAAGCGATGCTCAGGGTTTTGTAAAATGCGATACAAGTTCATCAGGTCTTGTATTACCGCCACATCGGCGAGTAGATCGATGTCGGTGGAGCGCCAGTTAATTCCCGCGGCCGACATTTCGTTAAGCAGCGGCGCTAGATGGCTACGCGAGCGACACAACACACCAATACTCGCGCCATTGTGGTGTAAAGACTCAATGTGCGACACCACGGCACTGACCTCATGCTCGGGATGGCCAAAGGCATAGCATAGGACCTTGCTGCCGTGCGCATCGGTGCGCCGAGCGGCCTCGGCCTGTGCAAAGCTCACCGCACCCAGTCGGGGCGCGCTGTGCGGTGGCAACAACGAATCGAACAGTACATTGTTCCAGTTAACTAGCTCCTTCGTTGAACGAAAATTGCTAGTGAGGTGCAATGCTTCCAGAGGCAGGTCACCCAAGCCGTGGCGCATGCATTGGCTGAAGATTGCGACCTCTGCGTCGCGAAACCGATATATAGATTGCATCGGGTCGCCAACGACAAACACTGTGTTGTTATCGTCAGCCTGCCAGCCTTCGGTAAGTAGTTGAAAGAAACTTAATTGGCTTCGGGATGTGTCTTGAAACTCGTCGACCAGTAAGTGCTGTATCTGGTAG
>NHET02000101.1 GCA_002170355.2 Gammaproteobacteria bacterium TMED92 | reverse complement strand
AGATTTGGTGCGGCAGCGCGTGCTCAATGGTGAGCCGCGTATTGACGGCCGTGACTTGCGCACCGTGCGGCCTATCGAAGTCGAGGTAGGCGTGCCGCCCAAGGCTCATGGTTCTGCGTTGTTTACTCGGGGTGAAACCCAGGCTTTGGTCGTGGCGACTCTAGGCACGCTACGCGATGCCGCGCTCATTGATGCGTTGGAAGGCTCCTACAAAGATACCTTTATGCTGCATTACAACTTCCCTCCCTACAGTGTCGGCGAAGCCGGTTTCATGAGTGGGCCTAAGCGTCGGGAGATTGGTCACGGTAAACTGGCGCGGCGAGGCGTTAGTGCAGCGTTGCCGAATGCTGAGGACTTTCCATACACCGTAAGAGTTGTGTCGGAGATTACCGAGTCCAACGGTTCGAGCTCTATGGCCAGCGTGTGTGGGACGTCGTTGGCGTTAATGGACGCTGGCGTTCCGGTGAAGGCGCCGGTAGCGGGTGTTGCGATGGGCCTGGTGAAAGAAGGGAACCGCTACGCCGTGCTAACCGACATTCTTGGTGACGAAGACCACTTGGGCGACATGGACTTTAAGGTGGCAGGTACCGCTGCTGGTGTAACGGCCTTACAGATGGATATCAAGATCGATGGCATCACCGAAGAAATCATGGAGGCCGCGTTGGCGCAGGCGTTTGAAGCGCGCGTGCATATTCTTGAAGAAATGAACAAGGTCATCAGTAGCTCACGCGAGGAGCTCTCGGCAAACGCACCGGCCATGGTCACGTTGAATGTTCACCCGGATAAGATCCGTGACATCATTGGTAAGGGTGGTGCGACTATCCGTTCTATCGTCGAGGAAACTGGTGCGGAAGTCGATATTAATGACGCCGGTAGCGTGCGGATTTACGCGGAAGACGCCACCGCTAAGGATGCCGCTGTGAATCGTATTCAGGAAATTACCGCAGAGGCGGAGGTTGGCCGAATTTATAAGGGCAAGGTCGAGCGTATTGTAGACTTCGGTGCGTTTGTAAATATCCTGCCAGGTAAAGACGGTCTGCTGCATATATCGCAAATTGCCGAAGAGCGCGTTGAGAACGTCACCGACTATCTGTCCGAAGGCCAAGAAGTCGAGGTGGTTGTGCTCGATGTCGATCAGCGCGGTCGTATCAAGTTGTCGATAAAAGAATTGGCGAACTACCAAGAAGCGCAAGACGCATAACAGCAAAACGCCTTCAAAGCTGAAGAAGCCGGCATCCGCCGGCTTTTTTTATGCCTGAGTGATGCGGTTAGCGATTAAGTCATCTACCACGCTTGGGTCCGCTAACGTTGATGTATCACCAAGATTGTCCAACTCATTAGCGGCTATTTTGCGCAATATTCTGCGCATAATTTTACCGGAGCGAGTTTTCGGTAGGCCCGGCGCCCATTGAATCGCATCGGGCTTCGCGATCGGCCCAATTTCTTTTCGAACCATTGCGATAAGTTCTTGCCGAAGGGTTGCAGGTTCGCTGTTATCGCTCTGCATCAGTGTGACGTAGGCATAAATTCCTTCGCCTTTCAGGTCGTGAGGGAACCCAACCACCGCGGCTTCCGCAACGCTCGGGTGTAACACCAAAGCGCTTTCGACTTCTGCGGTACCGATGCGATGACCTGATACGTTCATTACGTCGTCGACGCGCCCAGTGATCCAGTAGTAACCGTCTTCGTCACGACGAGCGCCGTCGCCCGTGAAGTAATAACCCGGGTAAGTGCTGTAGTAGGTGTCGATAACTCGTTGGTGGTCGCCGTAGACGGAACGAATTTGCCCGGGCCAGGAGCCGGTAATCACTAAATTGCCCGAGGCGGCTTGCTCGGAAATTAAGTTTCCCTCGGCGTCCATTAATGCGGGCTGCACCCCAAAGAACGGCAGACTTGCCGAACCAGGCTTCAAAGCCGTGGCACCGGGTAATGGTGTGATCATGATGCCGCCGGTCTCGGTCTGCCACCAAGTGTCCACGATGGGACAGCGCCTCTCACCAACTACGCGGTGATACCAGTCCCACGCCTCCGGATTTATCGGTTCGCCGACACTACCCAGTAAGTGCAGGGACGAGCGAGAGCTGAGGGTAACAAACTCATCACCCTGGGCCATGAGCTGACGCAGTGCGGTGGGCGCGGTATAGAAGACGTTGACCTGATGTTTGTCGATGACTTGCCAACACCGCGAAGCATCGGGATAAGTCGGCACGCCCTCAAACATCAGGGTCGTTGCCCCGTTGCTTAACGGGCCATAAACAATGTAAGAATGGCCGGTTATCCAACCCACGTCTGCGGTGCACCAGTAAATGTCACCGTCTTGGTAGTCGAAGACGTACTTGTGAGTCATTGCGGCTTGCAATAAGTAGCCGCCGCTCGAGTGCTGCACACCCTTTGGTTTGCCGGTAGAGCCAGAGGTATAAAGAATAAATAACGGATCTTCCGCTTCCATCACCTCAGCTTCAGCGCTCAGTTGTTGGGCCGCTGTGAGTTCCTCATACCAAACGTCGCGCTCAGGGCTCCATGGCACATCCGCTCCGGTGCGTTTTACGGTAACTACGCTGTGGACATTTGGGCAACTGCCTAGCGCTTCGTCAACGTTCTCTTTAAGAGGAATTTTACGGCCACCGCGCACGCCCTCGTCGGCGGTGATGACCACCCGACAGTCTGAGTCCAAAATCCGATCTTGCAGTGATTGCGGTGAGAAACCACCGAAGACAACACTGTGAATAGCGCCGATCCGCGCGCAGGCGAGCATGGCGTAAGCGGCTTCAGGAATCATGGGCATGTAGATACAAACTCGATCACCCTTTGTTACGCCGCGTTCACGCAATCCGTTGGCCAGTTGGCAAACGCGCTCGTAGAGCTGTTGGTAGGTGATGTGCGCGTCGTCGGCGGGGTCATCGCCTTCCCAGATAATCGCGGTTTGATCTGCTCGGGCCGGTAGGTGACGGTCAATGCAATTGACGCTGACATTCAGTTCGCCGCCGCTAAACCAAGCGATTCGGCCTTGCTGCATATCCGCCCGGACTACCTCTGTCCATGGCGTAATCCAATCTAAAAAGGCGTTAGCTTGCTCCGACCAGAAGGCCTCGGGATCTGCAATTGAACGCTCATACATAGCTCCGTACTGCGCTTCATCAATAAGGCAGCGCGCTGCAATGTTGGTTGGTATATCGAATACTTCGCTCATTATGCCCCCTCCTCGATCGGGTCAGTGGTCCGTTAGTTAAACTCTGTTTGCAGTTTAGCGATCAACTGATCCGTAGCACTGCTACCAGCACTGAACTCTACGGTCTCGGCGCTTAAGCGGCGGTATATGGGTTCTGCAAGTTCCTTGCCTAGCTCGACGCCCCATTGGTCAAAAGAGTTTATGTTCCACGCAATACCTTGGCAAAAGACCTTGTGTTCGTAGACTGCCAATAAGGCCCCCAATTGCTGCGGTGCTAATTGATCAAGCAAGATCATCGAAACGGGCCGCTTACCTGTTACGGCTTTGTGATTGTCTGCGGCCGACTTGGCAATAAATCCATCCGCCATTGCCTCGGCTTGAGCCAGCGCGTTGGCGTTCAGCCAATGCCTGTGGGTTGGTAGGTTAAGCGTATCGTTTGCGACCATAATAATGTCGGCAGTAAATGCGGCTGTACCTTGGTGCAGCAGCTGATGGTACGCATGTTGACCGTTGGTGCCGCAGCCGCCCCATAATATCGGCATGGTGGTGTGGTCGAGCTGCTCGCCATGGCGACTTATAGATTTGCCATTGCTTTCCATTTCGAGCTGCTGCAAATAGTCTGGCAGCAAACGCAAGCGTTGGTCATAGCTCAACACCGCTAGGCTTTGGCAGCGCAAAATGTTGTAGTTCCAGATGCCAGTCATAGCGCAGGTAAGCGGCAAGTTGTGCATCATCGGTTGGGCCAGAAAATGCTCGTCAACTTGAGCCGCGCCGGCTAACAGTTGATCAAAGTGATGGCGGCCGATGGCGATGACCGCGGGCAAGCCCATGGCCGACCACAGTGAATAGCGCCCACCGACCCAATCCCACATTGGGAACAGGTTTTCCGCGGCCAGCCCAAAGTCCACTGCGGCGTTAACATTGTTAGTGATGCCGACAAAGTGCTTGGCTATAGCTGTCGTGCTACACGTGCGCTCCAAGAACCAGGCGCGCGCGCTGCGGGCATTTTCTAACGTTTCCAAAGTGGAGAACGACTTCGACGCGACTATGAATAGCGTTGTCTCTGGATTCAGACCTTTAAGCGCGTGGTGCAGATCATGGCCGTCAATGTTGGCGACGAAATGTATCTTTATATGGGATGCCGCAAACTCGCTCAATGCGGTTGTGATGAGCTCAGGGCCAAGATGGGAGCCGCCAATACCAATGTGTATTACGTCATGAATAGGCTTATTGGTAAAACCGCGCCATTGGCCTGAGCGAATTGCCTCCGCGCAGTCGTACATCTTCGTTCGTGCCGCGTTTACCTTTTCTTGCATGGTTTTGTCGATGGTCGGAGCNCCATTGCGCAGGGCCATGTGTAATACCGCTCTGTCCTCGCTGAGATTCAGGTGTTCGCCGGCAAAAAACGCTTGTTTTAGCCTATCGAAATCTGCAGCGGTGGCNAGAGCAAGCAGTTCGTCCANCACCCCTAGGTCGANACGTTGGCGACTCAGGTCGAAGTGGCAACCAGCAATGTCGAAAGTCAGGCGTTCGTGACGCCCGGGNTCTTTGAGCAAGGCATTGGCCGAGGCGTGTTTTAGGCGCGCGTGATGGCTCTGCAATGTGTCCCAGATAGTCAAAGATGTGAGTCCTTTCAGGCTACAGAAGCGTGGGGTTCGGGTTGAAGAATTGCCGACTGCCTTCCATATTTAGTATCTGCTCAAGTAAGTGGTCAAAATGTAAGTCGTTATGCGCAAAGTCTATTTCGGAGGCGTTGACGATAAGNANTGGCGCGTCATCGTAGTAATGAAAAAACTCGGTATANCTCTCAGACAGGGATATCAAATAGTCAGCTTCGATTTGCAACTCCGATTCAAGGCCGCGCTGCTGAATCCTCCCCAGCAANACGTCGGTAGGTGCTTGNAGATAGATCACCAAGTCGGGCGTTGGTGGCGTTAGCTTCAGACTACTGTGTATTTGTTGGTACAGCGAAAACTCTTGGGCGTCGAGGGTCAGTTTCGCGAACAGCTCGTCTTTTTCCATCAGAAAATCAGCAACCAAATTTTGTTCTAGCAGGCCGCCTGAAGGCATGTCGGCAAGCTGTCTCGCTCGATGCAATAAAAAAAACAATTGAGTGGGTAATGCTTGGCTGGNCCCCTCAGTATAGAAACGGTCTAAAAAAGGGTTTTCTGCAACGGGTTCGAGCATAAGAGGGTAGCCGAGGGTGTCTGCCAAGCGTCTTGCCAGGGTCGTTTTGCCGACCCCAATTGGCCCCTCGACGGCTATGAAGCCCGGTAACGTGCCGTGTTGCCGATCAGATCCGATAGAACTTACAAGAGGTTCCGGTTGGTCTGCGCTCGNAGTTTCAACGCTCAAAGACACGTGATTACCAGACTGATTAACACAGCCTAACTATGTACAAGNGGCGTGCGCTGTTCAACCATTAGTGGCCANCGCGCTGNAATTGGCAAGCGACGAAAGANCTACTCAGCCCGTTGGCGTTTGTTGCGTCGTCTTCGCTTGCGTTGCGGTTGTGGTAATTCCGAGATCATCGCCTGTTGTGANGTTTCATCTTGTTCCTGGAATGTTGTCCACCAATCCGCACTGTCTTTTAGTTCGTCATCGGCCTCGGCGCGCAGACACAGAAAATCAAAACCGGCGCGAAAGCGCTTGTGGCCTGTGAGTCGCGAGATGGTTCGAGGATTGCGCTTAATCAGCCGATCTTGAAGCGTCCAAGTTTCTTTCGCGAATGTGCCAAAGCGCCTTGGGATAGCAATGGACTGCTGTTGGTTGCGCAGGGCTGCGAACGCAGGGTCAGCATCGTTCAGAGTTTTTTCGCGAGCCCGCGCTTGGTANTCTTCCCAAAGCAATACCGCGATTAAAAATCCGGGAGTTACCGACAGTCCACTTCTAATTCGTTCATCCGTATTGCGCATCGCCGCGGTCACCAGGCTACTGTCGGGGTTGCAGGTAGGNAACAAGGACCTGGCTATGCCGGTATGGCGAATTTGCAACCAAATGTCCTCNCCATAGCCGGTCAAAAACAGTTTCAAGAATTCATCGAAGAGCCTGGCCGGTGGGATTGCGGTNAGGCGCTGGGCGCTGTCTTCAATGAGCTCAACGATCGGTGGGTCCAGCGTAAATCCAAGTTTATTGGCGAAGCGCACGGCACGCAGAATGCGTACTGGATCCTCAGCTAAACGCACTGCGGGATCGCCGATCAATCGAATCTTGCCAGCTGCCAAGTCGTCCAAACCGCCCACGTAGTCGACAATTTCTTGATTGTTAGGATCAAAGTACAAAGCGTTGATGCTGAAATCGCGACGAAACGCGTCTTCGTGCAAGGTGCCAAAGGCGCGATCTCGNAGGATCATGCCNTGAGCGTCCTGTTCGATGTTGTCGGATACCGATTGTCGAAATGTTGAAACCTCTATAAGGTCGCGCCCGTANCGAACGTGGGCGATGGGAAAGCGTCTTCCTACGATTCGTGANCGCCGAAAGATTCGTTTCACTTCGTCCAGCGGCGCGTCGGTCGCGACGTCAAAGTCCTTTGGTTCGATGCCGCACAGCGCATCGCGGATGCAACCTCCAACCAGCAACGCTGTGTATCCGTGAGCGTTNAGTTGGCGGATTACGTCCAGAGCGTTTTCATCCAATTGTTTGCGATCAATTGAATGCGCAGTTGTGCGAAGTGCCTCTGCCGAACTCAGTGGTTGGCTCCAATATCTATTCTGGGACCGCGCTTACGTGTTCTTTTGCGCGGNATATTCAGTCTTTGACGCCGTTCCCAAAGGCTCTTACGGCTGATACCCAGCTTCTCTGCCAGCTCGGTCTCGGTCAACTGATCCTGATGCTCTTGNACAAAGCGTACGAAGTAGTCCTCTANCGANGTCTGCTCAACTTCGGACTCAGCGGGCGTCAAGCTNTGGTCGGGTTGCGGATTTTGCTCGATCGCCANCAAACTCGGTGTAATCTCGGTGTCGTCGTCTGACAGTATTACGGCACGCTCAATTGCATTGCTTAGTTCGCGGACNTTGCCAGGCCAGTGATACGCCAACATGGTNTCTTTTGCGGCGCTACCTAAAGTTAGATTATTTTTGTCCAGTCGCAAGCATGCTTGAGTCAACAGCCATTCACCAATCTCAAGAATATCTTGATGACGACTCTTCAACGGCGCGAGATGAAACGTTAAAACATTCAGTCGATANAACAGATCCGAGCGAAACTCGCCGGATTCTGTGAGCGCCTGCAGATCGCGATGAGTTGCTGCGATTATACGGACATCCACTGAATTTGATTTAGCACTACCCACTCTGCGGTTTTCACCCTGCACTACCTGAATGAGTTTGGCCTGAGCACTTGGGCTTAGCTCGGCAATTTCGTCGAGAAATAATGTACCGCCAGCTGCAGCCTCGACTAACCCATTGCTGCCCGGCTGTGATGTACCGAAAGCCTCGATACCAAACAGCTCTGTCTCGATCAGATTTTCCGGCACGGTGGCGCAGTTCAATGTGATCATGGGTGCTCGCGCTCGGCGGCTTGCCGCATGCAACGCGCGCGCGACGAGTTCTTTGCCGGTACCAGATTGGCCGAGGATTAGCACTGGCGAATCACTAGGACCAACTTTTTCTATGCGTTTGCGCAAAGTTTGTATGTTTTCAGAAGAACCTATCAGATCCATGCCGGCGGCAGANACGGTGTCGCCCCCAGCCGGATAGGCGCAAGCGCGCTCGATGGCGGCCATTAATNCATCAANGTTCANAGGTCTTTGCAAATAGTCTTTAGCACCCTGATGCATTGAACGAACCGCGTCGGCAACNTCTGCATGATCAGCCAGCACAATGACGGGTANCTGGACGGTAATGGTCGTTAGGTCGGCTGGCGCAGTCTGTCNATCCATCAACAAACAATCGAACTGCCCAAGCACTAGATTACCTAGGTCTAGCGCTTCTTTAACCTGCATACCCTGAGCCGCAAGCTGTTCGGCCAGTAAATTGCTGCGCTCTTGGTTGGCATCGATGAGCAAAAGATCAGTCATAGCGGTCGATGTTAACAAAGCTGTAGGGCGTCGTCGCCGTTGCGTTGGGCNTTAGAATCGAGGTCAAGAAGGCCGATAGGGTGGTAGACGTATCGGCACGTTGACCAACGCAAAGTGCTCGACTGCCCAATTGACGATTGTGGCGACAGATTGGATTGATGCCGGCACGTTAAAGCCGAGGTACCACATGGCAGCACGCAAATTGTGNCTGGCGATATTGTCGTCGAGTGCTGGTGCGCGGGTCTGCTTAGAAAGTTTGGTGCCATCATCAAACGCCAAACAAGGTATGTGCGTGTAGCTGGGCGGTCGCAAATCCAACAATTTCATCAGATGGCGTTGCGGCGCAGTAACGGGTAACAGATCTTGCCCACGCAATACGTGGGTAATGCCCGNACCATCGTCCACTGCGGTGGCGAGGTTATAGGCAATGAGGCCATCTTTACGGCGCACTATAAAGTCCCCGAGTTGAGCCGCTACGTCGACGTTCATGGGGCCAAGAAAANCGTCGCTAAACTGTTGCTCACCCTCCGCCATGGCGACCCGGATTGCCGCGTCCGGCACCGGGGTCTTTGCTTTTCGGCAGGTTCCCGGATAGCGGGAAAACTTTTTCAACTCGCGGCGACTGCACTGACAATAAAATATATGTGGCTGCAATTGTTGCAGTGCCATTTCATAGGCCTTGGCATGGTTGCTCTGAAAATCGATAGGACGGTCAGGCCGCAACCCGTGAGCATGNAACGAGCGCACAATTGAGGCGACGGCATCTGGATCTTGTCGTGGTGGGTCGAGGTCGTCTATGCGCACCAGCCACTGGCCACCAGCTTGTTTAATATGGCAATAGCTTGCCAGTGCGGTGATTAAACTGCCCATATGTAATGGGCCTGTAGGTGAAGGAGCGAAACGGCCGGTGATCAAAACGCTGAGTCAGCGATGCACTCTTGGGGAGACCCCTAGCCGTGGAGCTGACGTTCCTTGATTTCGTCGAGGGCTTTGCAATCCACACATTGGGTTGCGGTAGGTCGTGCCTCTAATCGGCGTAGACCAATCTCAATGCCGCAGGTATCACAGTAGCCATAGTCATCCTGATCCAAACGCTCGATAGTGCCGTCAATTTTTTTGATCAGCTTTCGCTCTCTGTCGCGGGTTCGCAGTTCAATACTGAACTCTTCTTCCTGTGTCGCGCGATCTGCAGGATCTGGAAAATTCGCGGCCTCGTCCTGCATATGATTGACAGTTCGGTCTACTTCTTCCATCAGATCATGGCGCCAATTCACCAACATTTCGCGAAGATGGGCCAATTGCCCTTCGCTCATATACTCTTCATTACGCTTTGGTTTGTAGGGAGTGAAGTTACGAAATGGTGAGTCGCTCGCAGTCGCTGCTTTCTTTCTCGCGGTGGTTGCGGTGCGTTTTTTGGTTGCTGTTTTTGCTTTTGCGTCAGCCGCCATAGTTAGTCCTCTGTTGGGAGTTGCATAAGCCCATGAATCCGAAGGGCGCGTAACCTACCAGAACCAAGAATGAATAACCACAGTATTTTGGGCGGGATAGCTCATTCTTAAATAAGCGTTTCCTAGACAATTGGTGCACACTGAAGTTTCAGAAAATCACCAGGCTCCGTCATGTATTCCGCACGCAGCGCAGAGATTAACCCTTTTACCGTTATGGAATTATTGCAGCGCGCGCAAGAGTTTGAGGAGCAAGGTAAGCGAGTGGTGCATTTTGAGGTAGGAGAACCCGACTTCACCACGGCCCAGCCAATCGTGGAAGCGGGCATCGCGGCGCTGAGAGCCGGCAAGACTCAGTACACCTCCGCTCAGGGCATTTTGCCATTGCGTGAAAAGATTGCGGAATTCTATGCCAATCACGGTCTAGCGATATCACCCTCGCGAATCCACATTACTAGTGGTGCGAGCGGTGGTTTAGTGTTGCTGGCTGGACTGCTGCTTGACCCGGGTGACCGCATGTTGATTACTGATCCGGGCTACCCATGTAATCAGGTTTTTGCGCGTTTGGTAGGCGCTGAAGCAAAAACCGTTCGATTGGATGCAGCACGGGAATTTCGACTTAGCGTCGAAGATGTCGAGACCGCTTGGGACAAGCAAGTAAAGGGCATCTTGGTAGCCTCGCCTGCCAACCCTACGGGTACCCTTTTGCCACCAGACGACTTAAGGCGTATCAGCCAGTGGACCAAACAACGGGGTGGTTTCGTCATTCTCGATGAAATTTACCAGGGACTTGTGCATAAAAATTCCCCCTATGTGTCTGGCTTGGCCATCAGTGATGATCTCTTTGTGCTGAACAGCTTCTCGAAATTTTTTGGTATGACTGGATGGCGTCTTGGCTGGGTGGTAATCCCGGAAGATGCGGAGGAACTTTTTGTCAAATTGGCACAAAACCTGGTTATCTCGCCCAGTTCGATCGCGCAATTTGCAGCTCTCGAAGCTTTTTCGCCAGAGGCAATAGTAATCCATCAACAGCGAGCTAAAGAATTTGCGCAGCGAGCCGAAAGGCTGTCGGCGGGGCTGCTGGAGATGGGTTTCAAGATTCCGGTCATGCCTGAGGGTGCCTTTTATCTGTATGTCGACATAGCGCACACGGGCATACCGAGTGATGAATTCTGTTGGCGTTTAATCGAAGAGTATCAAGTGGCGGTGACGCCGGGCAAAGACTTCGGTGTGCATAGTAGTGATCAGTTCGTAAGGTTCGCTTACACCACTGCGGATGCGTCGATTGATCTTGGGCTGCAGCGTATTGCAGAAGCGCTGCGGGCTTGGGGCGTAAAACGATGAAGTTGCCGACGCTGCAAAAAGGCAGATTAGCGCGTCGATATAAGCGCTTTCTAGCCGACATCATAAATGCGCAGGACGAGTTGTTAACCGCTCACTGTCCAAATACCGGTGCTATGACCGGCTGTACCGAACCCGGAAGCACGGTCTATTACTCTCGCTCGGACAACCCAAAGCGCAAGTATGCTCACACCCTTGAATTTGTAGAGACCGCTACCGGCCTAGTCAGTGTCAATACTGCACGAGCTAACAGTTTGGTTATGGACGCATTGTTGCAGGGGCGCATAGTCGAGATCGGTAAATTGCAGAATGATCAGATCAAGCCCGAAGCGGCGATTCCCACTGGCAATGGGCGATTCGACTTTCAGCTATCTAACGACGATGTAACTACTTTCATAGAAGTAAAGAGCGTGACCTTGCATCTAGGTGATGGTCTGGGCGCATTTCCCGACGCCGTTAGCGCTAGAGCGCTAAAACATGTGCAAGAACTGCAAGCCCAAGTGAGTCTCGGGGCTCGCAGCATATTGGTGTTCTGCGTGCAGCATTCAGGTATTCAGCGTATGTGCCCAGCCCGCGAGATCGATCCAAACTATGCTGACGGATTGCGGCAGGCAATGGACGCTGGGGTAGAAGTACTTGCTTATGGTTGCGAAACCGACCTTGCGACCATGACGCTCAGCCGACGGCTAGAGTTCAGCCTTTGAGGTTAGGTTATTGCTGTTAGCGAAAAGACTTTTTCAGCTCCGCATAGGCCTGCAATGACTTCAACCGAGCACCGTATTGTGTGATCAAGAAACCAGCAGCGTGGTTTGCGAAACGGGCGGCGTCAATGCCTTTGGCTCCCTCACAGCGGGCTGCTAGGCAGGCACCGGCATAGATGTCGCCAGCCCCATTGGTGTCAATTGGCGAAACAGTCAGCCCCGGAGCTTGCTGCTGCCCGTGTTGGTCGATCACCACTGATCCTTTTGCCCCTATCGTGATGTAGACCTCTTGGGCAATGTCTTTCAGTTCTGCGATTGCCACGTCTAGGCGATCGGTACCAGCCCAGGCGAGAGCTTCTTCTTCGTTGCAAAACAAACTGTGCACGCCGTTGCCAAGAATGCTGAGCAGGTTGTTTTTGAAAATCGTCACCATCGAAATGTCAGACAACGACACTGCTGATTTGACGTCATTTGCGTGAGCAATGGCGCTCGCGGTAACTGCAGCCGCGGTGCCGTCGTCAGACGAACTCAAATAGCCTTCAACATAAAAATAATCGGCCTCGCGTAGCCGTTCCTCGTCCAGATCAACAGTCGCCAGACTTGCTGAGATTCCAAGATCAGTACACATTGTGCGCTCGGCATCGTTGGTTATCATCACCAAGCATTGTCCAGAACTGGCCGTGGCATCGTCGCTTAAGCAATTGGCGTTGAGGGCGATTCCGGCTGTTCCCATTTCCTCGGTGAAGTAGCGGCCGTTGATGTCATCAGCGACTTTACAGGCGTAGCTGGTTTGTAAGCCAAAACCTGTGGCTGCAAATATGGTGTTGGCCGCTGATCCGCCGCTGCAGCGGTGCATTTGTAGATGCTCAAGCTCAGCGGTCAGGGTGCGAATTTGCTCTGAGTCCACCAGTGTCATTTGCCCCTTGGGTAGACCCTGAGACGTTAAGAACGAATCCTCAACATTAACTTCGACATCTACGATTGCGTTACCAAGGCCATATAAATGAGTCATGAATACTCCAATTAGATTTTATTTGAGGCGATATTTGTAAAGGCGATTTCAGCGGCTGACAGAGTAGACGCAATGATCTCATCTGTATGTTTTGCGCTGATAAAACCCGCTTCAAAGGCGGAGGGCGCGAGGTAAATACCTTGATCGAGCATGCTATGAAAGAAGCGATTGAAGCGCTCAATATTCGAATTGGCAACGTCATCGTAGTTGTCTGCTTGATCAACATCGAAAAATAAACTGAACATACCGCACACGTGATTCTCGCAGACTTGAATGCCTGAACTGGTTGCGCGTTCAACCAACCCATTGACGAGTTTCTGTGTGGCTGTGTTAATCGCATCGTATACAGTCGGCGTCAAATGCTTCAGCGTTGAAAGGCCGGCCACCATTGCCAGTGGATTACCCGACAGGGTGCCGGCCTGGTATATGGGTCCTGCGGGAGCAATCTCTTGCATTACCTCGTGGCGCCCGCCGAAGGCGCCAACCGGTAAGCCGCCACCGACAATTTTTCCTAACGTCGTTAAATCGGGGGTGATGTCATATAACGTTTGGGCGCCGCCCGGAGAGACTCTAAATCCTGTCATCACCTCATCGAATATCAGCAGTGCACCGTCCTTGGAAGTGATGTCTCGCAGTCCTTGCAGATAACCGGGCAACGGTGGGATACAACCCATGTTGCCGGCAATAGGCTCGACAATAACGCAGGAGATTTTGCTGCGGTATTGCTCGAACACCTGCTCCACGGCATCCAAATCGTTAAACGGAATAGACAGCGTGCACGCCGCCAGATCTGCTGGCACCCCCGGTGAATTTGGTAACCCCAAGGTCAGCACACCGCTGCCGGCCTTAACGAGCAGTGAGTCCGAGTGTCCATGGTAGCAGCCGGTGAATTTTAAGATTAGGTCTCTACCCGTGAAGCCTCGGGCCAAGCGTATTGCAGACATCGTGGCTTCCGTACCGGAGTTGACCATGCGCACTTGCTGCATACTTGGGACTCTTTGCACGATGGTTTCGGCGAGCTCTATTTCCACCTCTGTTGGCGCGCCAAAGCCCAGGGCTTTGCTCGCTTGTTGCTGCACCGCATTGATCGTTGGTGGATGGTTGTGACCTAGTACCATTGGCCCCCAAGAGCCTATGTAGTCAACGTATTGGTTGCCGTCGACATCAAAAATGAAGGCTCCATCGGCACGTTCGAAAAAAACCGGGTCACCGCCAACACCCTTGAACGCCCGAACAGGAGAATTCACGCCACCTGGAATCGACAGACAGGCGCGTTGCATAAGAGCGCTAGATTGGTTGCGTTTCATTTGAGCCTCGGTCATTGATTAAAACGGTTTTAGTACGGCCAGGAAGACTACGCTGACTAATATAAGGACGGGGATTTCGTTAAAGATGCGCAAGAATTTTTCACTGTGGCGCACCTCGCCCCGGGCGAAAGCTTTGATGATGCCCAGACAATAGTGGTGGTAACCCACGAGAACCAGGATCAAGGCGAGCTTAATCCAAATCCAAACCTGACTGGAATATCCTGACCAATTTAGTGCCAACATCCATATTCCCAAGATCAATGTGATAATCATTGATGGATTCATGATCACTCGATAAAGCTTGGTCTCCATCGTAACAAAGCGGTCTTTGCTGATTTGATCTTCGGCGGTCGAGTGGTAGACAAAGAGACGCGGGAGATAAAATATTCCGGCAAACCAAGTCACAACACTGATCAAATGCAGCGCCTTGAGTATTAGATAGATCGACATGTAGCGGATTCCCAACAACTAGTTTGTAAAAGCGAAAAATCTGGCTAAGCTTTACGCTCGGAAGCGCTCGATGACAAGATGGCCGACGTGCAATCGTAAAGTATCTGGCGTTGACGAAGTATAAAAAAATCAAACTACCATAGCTTGTACACCCTCGGTTCATCCTAAACAGAGAATCAGCGGCTAAGGATCCCATGCAATATAAAGTCGTGCGCCACGCGCCAAGAAAAACAGTGAAGCAGGGTCTACTTGTTGTTGCAGCGATGCTGGCATTTTTGCTTATAGGGTTCGTGTCTGGACAGTGGTTTGGTAAAGAAGCGGTTTTTCAAAACAGCGCTCTCAGCCAGCAACTTTTTGCGGCGAACAATAAAAACGACGAGTTACAAAAAGATCTGGTCGCGGCTGAACTCTCAGCCAATGTGCAAGAGCAAGTAGCACAAGGGCTGCAAGTGCAATTGACCGAGCTGCTCAGTGCGAATGCTGAGCTCAAAGACGCAGTCAGCTTTTATCGTGACCTCATGGACGTAGACGGTAAAGGTGAAGGTCTGCGCATCGCCGACTTTGCTTTATTCGCAACCAAGACTCCACTGGTATACCAATTCTCGGTCTTAGTGACCCAGACCGCGGAGAACCGTAAGTACGTCGGTGGTGAGGTCATTGTTAAATTTATAGGGTCACAAGACGATAACCGTCAAAGCGTTGTTTTTGGCAAAGACAATGCCTTGGTCGGTTTTCCGTTAAAGTATAGATTCAGATACTTTCAAGACTTGGTTGGACAACTTAGACTGCCAGAGGGATTTAGTCCGGAGCGAGTGTCCATAGAAGTTCGGCAACAGGGTAATACGCCCGTTACAGCTGACTTCGAGTGGGCAATAGAGCAGGCGTAGAGTAATGCGGTCGCAGCATGCGGCTTGCGAGGTACAACATGAAGAGCAAGAAAGAACAGGCAATTACGCTGATAGCGCCGGGTACTAAGGTCGAAGGAGATGTGCACTTTGACAATCAGTTGTTTGTCAAAGGCGAAGTCCGCGGAAACATCATTGCAGAAAAGCCTGAAGCCCAATTGGTTATCAGCCCGGAAGGCTTGGTTGCCGGCGAGGTGAAGGCGCCGAATGTCGTCATAAACGGGCGGGTCGAGGGCGATGTTCACGCGACGCAACGACTGGAGCTAGCGGCTGGCGCTCAGGTGAAAGGCGACCTATTTTATGCGCTCATTGAGATGCAACTCGGTGCTCAGGTACAAGGGCGATTAGTACATACAGAACAAACTGTAAGTGATGTTGGCTCGGTGGCCCAATTGGCTGTGGAACCTGTTGGTAAGAAGTAACGAAGCGTCGACAATTGTGTGTTGGAAAACAATAGTTACGACTGATTAGGTAGACATGCCCGTATGCAAAATCTAGCAATTGAGTTTTCAAAAAGTGCGGCCGCAAAGATTCGAGAACTTAAATCCCGAGAGGGAGACCAATCACTCAATTTAAGAGTGTTCGTGTCGGGCGGTGGCTGTAATGGATTTTCCTATGGCTTTACGTTCGATAACGACATCGCTGAGGACGACGCCGTAATCGTGCGCGATGGCGAGACCATGGTGGTGGATTCAATGAGTTACCCATATTTAGAAGGGGCAGCTATTGAGTTTGTAGAGGACTTAAGTGGCTCGCAGTTTGTGGTTAAGAACCCTAATGCAGCGTCGACTTGTGGTTGTGGGAACTCGTTCTCTATTTGAGGCGTCGGCTAAGACCTGTTAAACCGACGTTTGAGGTATCGGCCCGATACTAGAAAATCGCTCCAAGAACCCGCTCGCCTCTTGCTCCTGTTACACCGGCGACGTTGCCTGGCAGGTGGTGCAACCGGCGATGCGCGAACCAGGCAAAGGCCGCTGCCTCTATCGCGTCGCCATCGACCCCCCAATGTTCACTCGGCTCGATTGTGTGTGGAGCGTCGCTAAGCATCAGTGCTGCGTGGCGTAATCGACTCATCAAGTCAGTGTTATGCCTGCCACCGCCACAGATGATCAGCGCGCTTAGATTGCCGCCCCAATTTTGTAGAGCGCGAGCAATGCTCGTTGCTGTCAATTGGGATAAGGTCGCCTGGATATCTTGAGCTGCTGCTAGGGACAGATTCTTGCCCTCAGCACACTGCTCTAGCCACGCCAGGTTAAAATACTCTCGGCCAGTACTCTTTGGTGGTGGGCGAGAGAAAAACTGATCGGCCAAAAGGATATCGAGCAAGATTTCGTTCACTTTGCCGCCCGCAGCCCAAACCCCTTCCTTGTCGTAGGCCTCGGACAAGTGTTTATCACACCATTGATCCAGAAGGCCGTTACCTGGTCCAGTATCAAAACCTCGAAGTTGCGCCCCGAGTAGCGATACATTACTGATGCCGCCGATATTAATGACGCAGGCGTCGGGTACTTTGCTGCTAAATAGCGCCGCGTGGAATCTCGGTACCAACGGTGCTCCATGGCCTCCTGCTGCCATATCCCGACGCCGAAAATCTGCGACTGTGGTGATGTTGGTTTTTTCGGCAATGATGTTCGGGTCACCGATTTGTAGCGTGAATGGATCCCCTGTTGTACCAGGCGGACGGTGGCGCACTGTCTGTCCATGACTACCAATCGCTCGAATATCTGTAGCGTCGTAGCCTGACTTCGCAAGAAAGGCTTGTATGGCGTCTGCCGTAGCGTGCCCTAGCGCCCTATCGCACGCGCCCAGGCGGTCAATGTTGTCGTTTTCGGCTTGACCAAGGGCCAATAACTGTTGGCGAAGCTCAAAAGAAATGGGTGCAGATTCCGCTGCCACGATGTCGACCTCGCCATCGGCGGCGACGTTAATCAGAGCCAAGTCCAAAGCATCGACACTGGTGCCAGTCATGCAACCGACGTAAAGGTCGGCTTCGGTCATTGGGCAGCCATGGTAGTCATTTGCTGGCGGAAGGCATTCAACAACAAGGAGTGTTGGCGAGTTGCTTGCACGAACAACGGCAACTCCTGTTTTGCTACTGACTCGGCTTTGGGCAAGGCCACTGTTCGCGGGTTCTTGTGCACACCATTGACCAAGAATTCGTAGTGCAAATGTGGACCGGTGGCTAACCCTGTAGAGCCCACATAGCCGATTATTTGCCCTTGCTTAACT
>NHET02000058.1 GCA_002170355.2 Gammaproteobacteria bacterium TMED92 | reverse complement strand
GATACTGCAGACAAGCTTACTGATCCAAAGCGGCGCCTTTTCACTCAACACCATGCCTATCAACGCTGGCAGGCACTGTCATAGGCTGCGATTGCGGCCGCTGCCTTGGCCTGCACCATCTGCAGCGTATCTCCGGGGCGATAGAGACTGCTGCCAAGGCCAAAGCCCTGAATGCCCGCTGCCATATAGTCTGCAAAATCGTTATGCGACACGCCGCCAACAGCACAAATCTGTGTGTCAGCGGGCAGCACAGCCTTGATGGCGGCAATGCCAGCACTGCCCAGCACACTGGCCGGAAACATCTTCAGCCCTGAGGCACCAGCATCCAGTGCTGCTAAACTTTCGCTCGGTGTCATCACGCCCGGCAGGCTGACCGCACCACCAGCGACCGCCACATCGATGACATCAGCATTCATATTGGGTGACACGATCAAATTGGCGCCCGTTTTCAGAACCGCTTGCGCTTGCACCGGTGTAAGAACCGTTCCGGCCCCGACAAACGCGTCAGCTGGCAGGCCCTCACGTGCCAATGTGATGGAGGCAAGCGGCTCGGGTGAATTCAACGGCACCTCGATGGCGCGAAATCCAGCCTCATAAAGAACGGTGCAGACAGGCAGAATATCGGACGGGGTGATACCACGCAGGATCGCCACCAGTTTCGGCTCCTGTTGCTGCCATATCTGCTGACCGTTGGTCATCATATCTGTTCCGATTCAGGCTTTGAGAATACGTCCGGCATGATTTGTCTTGCCATCTCGAACAACCCGGCACAAGCCAACGCCTCTGCATCGAAGGTGTGATAGTCAATGCCCGCAACATCAAAAGCGCTTTGATAAGCATCCGCCAGATGGCCATTTGCGACCAGCGTCACCTGACTGCTGCGCGGTGGATTCTGGCCGGCAATTTCCAGACCAATCAGAAGGCCGGACAGACGCGCCGGCATGTCCCGCTCTGCGGCATCCGTTGCCAATAGCGGGATAGCACGCACCGAAAACAACGCCTGCAGAATTTTTTCCGGTGCGGCAAGTGCCTCGGCAACGGCAGACCGGAAGGCTGCATTTTCAGACAGGTCTGTGATTGGGTGGTTCATGAAATGGGACAATGTAGAGCTGGAGGACAGCAAGGCGTAAACCTCGCCGGTCATCGCGGTATGGAAGGCTTCAATCACCTGCCCCCGCACCCGTGCCCATTTTGAGTGGGTGCCCGGCAAACAGACAAGCCCGTCAATAGTCTCCAGCAGAGACAGGCCAAGCAATAACGTCTCTTCTCCGCGTATCACGTCAGCGGCTATCTCGGGTGACTGGCAGATTCCCGGGATGATATAGACAGGACGCTGCGCCGTTTTCACGCGGACTGCCTGCGCTGCCAGCGCGGCTGTTGAGGCTGGCAGATCTACATAGGGGGCTTCAACCCATCCCTGCGCTGAACCGGCCATGCCGCAAATGACCACCGGCAGTTGTGGGCCTGCGCCCATTTCCTGAAGCGCGGCCTCCAGAGTGTTTTCGAAATCGGCTGGTTGCAGCTGGCCCATACCGCAGTCTTTTTGTGTATGCGCAACGATCGCGCTATCTGCGCCCAGTGCCCACAGGCGAAAACTGCTGGTCCCCCAGTCCGCAACCACAATCGACGCTGCAGAGACGGATATCACGGGGCTGTCTGGTGAAGGCGTGGAAGCTGGCATCTATAACGACAGTTCGTAATGGGCAATGAAGTCAGGGTCGGGCGTTACACCGATACCGGGGGCATCGGGAATGGTTACATATCCTGACTGCGCTTTGACCTGCCCCTGAATATTCAGCGGTTCCGTCAGCAAATCATCGCGAAATTTATTGTCGGTCGTATCAAATTCCAGCAGTGGTTCCCACGGGTTCAGCCCCCCGGGCAAGGCCGGCATTGCCGCCAGAAGCTGAAGGTTGGTGGCGACGGCGATTGCCGATCCCCAGACATGATTTATCACCGGCGTGAAATGCGCATGGCACAGCGCAAGAACACGCAGATACTCACTGACACCACCAACCGCACACACTTCGGGCTGGGCGATATCAAGACCGCGATTTTCAAGAATCTGACGCCAGCCCCAGCGATTGAATTCCGCTTCACCGCCGGAAATATTGACGCGCAATCCGGCCCGCAATTCGCGATAACCATCAAGGTCTTCAGGGGCGACGGGCTCTTCAAACCAATACGCGCCCAGTTCTTCCAGCGCGCGGCCGACATAGAAGGCATCTGGCGTCGCATAGCAATGATTGGCATCCACCATGAAGTCAGCCTCGCCGCTGCCTTCTGCCACAGCCTCACACAGCCGGATATCATCACGCGCTCCAAGGCCNACTTTCATTTTTGTTGCGGTGAACCCCATTTCGATAATGGCCGCCGCCTCGTCCTTGAAACGGGCAACATGGTCATCCACGCTCTGCTGCTTGAGCATCATGCCATAGCCATAGGCCTTGACCTGCTTGCGATGCGCGCCGCCAATCAGCTTGTGCAGGGGCAGTCCAGCCACCTTGCCGGCAATATCCCACAACGCGATATCAACCCCCGACAGGGCCTGCATCGACATGCCCTTCTGGCCATGATCACGTAACAGGTTATACACCTTGTGCCAGATCACATCGCGGTCCAGTGGATCATCGCCAAGGATCATGGGTTGAATGACTTTTTCAACGATCCCCTTATTCGCGATCGCGNCATTGCCGGGACCAAAACATTCACCCCATCCGGTGATGCCCTCATCCGTCTGAATCTCTACAAGATGCGCCGTCCGGCTTGTATAGAACTGCTGCGAATATCCCAGTTCTTCCGGCAGATCATATCGAAGGACATGACTTGTGACGTTAATGATTTTCATGCGTTCAGCCTTCCGGTTTCGGTCGTATCAAGCGCACGGGTCACGCGTTTAAGGACAAGGTAGTCATGCAGTGCCAGCGTCGAACAATCATGGCCGATACCGGACTGCCCTATACCACCATGCGGCAAGTCGATGTCATATTTCACGCCGTTGATCTGAACTTCGCCATAGCGAAGCTGTGCAGCGCAGCGTTCGGCCCGCTCCAGATCGCGGGTGAAGACATAGGCCGTCAACCCGCCCTCATCACAATCATTCGCCATCTCGAGTAACCGGCTTTCATCTTCAAACGGGATCAAACTTACAATCGGGCCGAAAATCTCCTCTCGATAGNCAGCCATGCTCTCGGTAACACCGTCCAGNACAGTCGGGGCCATGTAATGACCCTTGTTCAGATGCGGTGGCCGGTCGCCGCCCGCCAGCAGCGTTGCGCCATTCGCGACAGCATCATCAACAAGGCCTTTTATACGGGTCCAGGCGCGGCCATCAATTACCGGNCCAGTTGTGATATCCGCTGCCTTGTCAAAGCCGACCTCGGTTGCCTTGGCACGGGCAANNACTTTTTCGGTGAANGTGTCATACACCTCACCAGCNACAAAAACCCGGTTTGGTGCCACACAAATCTGTCCNGCATTCGAAAACTTNACACCGGTCACGATGTCGGCCGCCAGATCAAGGTCTGAATCCGCGAACACCAGAACGGGTGCGTTGCCGCCAAGTTCCATCGAGTAGCGTTTGATCGAGGTGGCCCCGGTTCGCATGATATGCTGCGCCGTTTTTGCCGACCCGATCAGCGTGATAACCTGCGGAATGGGTGATGCGGTCAACGCATCGGCAACATCATAGCCATCCGTGCAAAGAATCTGCACCACGCCCTTTGGCAGACCGATCTTCTCGCACAGCGTGCCGACAGCATAAGCCGACACCGGCGTGGCCTCTGACGGCCTGATTATGATCGGGCACCCGGCGGCCATTGCCGGACCAATCTTGAAGGCAAGGTTCAGCAGCGGAAAATTCCAGGCCAGAAAGGCAACCGCAACACCCGCCGGTTCATGCACCATCCTGTGGGTGTGGGTTCCTGCCCGGTCGGAAATTCCATAGTCACTGATGCGGGCAATCTCCTCGGCATAGAAATCCAGCGATACCACCAGCCTGTCCCAATCCTCTTCTGTCTGGGCCCATGGCTTTCCCATCTCATTATGCACACAGTCACGCAGGAACGTCTCGTTGGCGATCACCTCGTCACGCAGGCGTCGCATCCACATCTGACGCGTGGCAACCGATGTTGCGGCCCATGCCGGAAAGGCAGCGCTGGCAGCCTGCAACGCACGCTCAGCGTCATCAANGCCGGCAGTTGATACTGTCACCAGCACCTCTTCAGTTGCCGGATTGATAATGTCCCTCTGGCCAGTGCCCTTCGCCAGGGCACCATCGATATAGAGATGTGTTGGGAAATCCATATCAGCCTCAGTCAAAAAGGGTTTCGATATTGGTCTTGATCTGGTCGCCGATATAAAGNGCCAGCGCCTGAATGGTNGAGGTNGGNTTNACCGCACCCGNNGTCACAAANATCGANCCNTCAACAATNAANAGNTTNTTCACGTCATGTGACCGGCCCCAGCCATTGACCACCGAATTTGCCGGGTCATGCCCCATGCGGCAGGTTCCCATCTGGTGCCAACCAGCACGCCACCACACCTTGTCATCGCTCTTGCCAAGGACCTGCTTCGCGCCGGCAGCAAGCAGCAATTCTCGCGCCCGCTCTTCACCATGGCGCAGCATGGCGCGTGTGTTATCGCCAAGACGGTAGGTAATTTTAGGGGCCGGAATTCCATCACTGTCAGTCAGCTCAGGATCAAGTGTCACGCAATTATGTTCTTCCGGCAGATCCTCGGTCACCACGGTCAGACCGGCCAGATATTCATACTGGTTATCCATAATCTCGCGATGCGCAGCACCCCACGCGATCGGGTTATCAATACCATAGCCGCCAAGCGCAAAGGTCATCGGCGTTGTTGACCGCCCCGAATGCAGACCATAGCCACGCACAAACCCGCGTGACGGATCGCTTTCATAGAATTCCTGCGACAGGATCGAACAGGCCATCGGTCCCTCATGCCCGCGCATCGGCTCGTCAAACACCCCGGCCACACCTGTCAGCGGGTGGAACATCAGGTTTTTACCAACAAGACCAGAGCGGTTCGCCAGCCCGTCCGGAAACAGTTTTGATGTCGAATTCAGCAATAGCCTGGGCGTGCCGACACCATTGCAGGCCATGACAATCATCTCGGCCCGCTGTTCATGCACCTCGCCGTCAGCGCCGTGATACAGCACACCATTGGCAAGCCCGGTTCCTTCATCAACCAGAATTTCCCGCACCCGCGCTTTGGTCCGCAACTCTACGCCGGCATTCTCCAGAATCGGCCAATAGGTAAAGTTGGAACCGCCCTTTGCCCCCGCCGCACAGCCAAGATCGCAGGTGCCAGCATTGACACATTTCTGCCTGCCATCATCATCACGGCTGAGGATCGCCACATCAGACGGCCACCAGTGCCAGCCCTTTTCATTGAACCCGCGCGCCAGTCTGCGCCCCAGCTTGCCCATCGGAATGGGAGGATGCGGCGGTGTGTAATCAGGATAGGCAGGGTTACCGGCAAGCCCGGAGGCGCCAATGTTCCGGTCATTCATGTCGTAGAACGGCGCCAGCGTGTGATAGTCCACCGGCCAGTCTTCAGCGACACCATCCAGCGTCTTCGTCCTGAAGTCTGATGGCCGCAAGCGCGGCCAGTGGCCCAGAAAATTGATTGTTGATCCGCCGACACCGTTCCAGTTGACCGGGGTAATACAGCTGTCGGCAGAATTGATCGGATAATCCTGCTTTCGCTGGCGCACATTCGGATCGCAGGAAAAATCACCATATCGCGCCAGTTCGTAATCATTGCGCCGCGACGGGTAATCCTTGTCAGCAAGATGGTCGCCCTGTTCCAGACACAGAATGCGCATACGGGTTTCCAGCAGCGACCAGGCAATTGCGGCACCCGAGGCACCCGCACCGATAATCAGAACATCAACAGGATCATGGTTGCTCACTGCTTGTCTCCCGGCAGATCACGAAATACAGGGCCGCGCGCCACCACGGGGGCTGTCAGTTCGGCCAGTATCTCGGCAGATTCGCGTTCAACATCATAGCCTTGCGGATGCACCGGATGCGCCCCAACCCCGAATTTGACCCGCATGTCGGGCCGGCTGTAATAGCCCTTATAGGTTTCGGCCAGCAGCATCTGAAAGTCGTCCGGGGCCTGCGCCTCCAACTGGCGGACAAGATCGGTTGTAACCTTGTCCGCCATGTCCGCCGCCAAACGCAGCAGGGAGGAAACGGTGGCATGAAACCCGGCATCGGCCTGTGCCTTGTCGGATAGAAAATGCGCAACGCCGGCCGCCCCGGCAGCCGGAATGTCGCGCTTCGGATTGGCCGGGATCAGCTCATCGAGAATGGCGTCAAGACGGGCAGTCTCAACATCGGACCAGATCATATCATCGCCCTCCTGCATTGTTCTTGGACAGGGCATCAATGGCCACCGCAACCAGCAGGATCGAGCCTGATACCATCAGCTTGTCAGCCGCACTGGCGCCTGTCAGATCCAGCCCGTTACCAAGCGATCCGATGACAAGCGCACCAAGAATGGCGTTCCAGACCGACCCACGGCCACCAAACAGCGACGTACCACCGATCACGGCGGCGCCAATCGCCTCAAGAAGCAGCGAGCCACCCGCAAAAGCGGTATAGGACACCGACCCGTAACGCGAAGCCCCGAAAATGCCGCCAATGGCCGCCATCAAGCCGACGATCCCGAAGGCCGCCACCCTGATTCGCTTTACATTCATGCCGACCCGACGCGCGCTCTCGGCATTGCCGCCAACAGCAAAGATGGAACGGCCAAACGGCGTCGAATTGGCAATCCAGTTCAGCAGGGCTGTGATGGCAACCAAAAGCACCAGCAACAAAGGCAATGAACGATAGGCATTCAGGGTCAGCACGATCGACACGACAATGACACCAAAGGCGATCACCTGTCCCCACAGCACAACCGGACTATCCAGTTCCAGGCCCATCACGCGGCGGCGCATCTGTTTGCGAAGGCTGATCAGCGCAAACAGTCCGACCACCGCGCCAGCCAGTACCAGCCCCCACAAATCGGGGATCAGCACCCGCGCCACCGACCGGACAAACGGATCACCGACATTCAGGTTTCCGGTTGGCAGGATTTTCTGCATCAGCCCCTGATATCCAAGCAGGCCGGCAAGTGTCACAACGAATGACGGGATGCCGACATAGGCCACCAGCACGCCCTGCGCCGCCCCCATAATGATGCCGACGCAAATGACGATGATGCAGGCCAGCCATCCGGGCACCCCGCTCAGCACCAGCACACCAAGAAGCGCGGCACAAACACCGGCTGTTGCCGCCGCGGACAAATCAATATCACCAAGCAGCAACACCATGGTGATGCCGACCGCCAATGTGGCGATCACCGCAGATTGCATGAACAAATTATAGATATTGCGCGGGCTCAGGAAAATGGCGCGAAAACTTTCCGCCTCACCCACTATCAGATCATAGAAGGGCAGCGCAAAGCCGAAATATCCCCAGATCAGCGCCAGTGCCAACAACACCGGAACGAAGCCGCCAAGCTGGCTTTCACGCAGCGCTCGGAACCGGTCCCAAAAGCGCATAGCCGATTTAGGCTGCATCACCGGACTCCTTGCCTTGGCCGCTGGTCATCGCGACAACAATCTGGTCAGGGGTGGTATCGGCTGNGTTGTAGGNGGCAACATTGCCGCCATGGCGCAGCACAGTAATACGGTCCGCCACCTCGAAAATGTCGCGCAGATTATGCGAGATATAAACAACGGCATGGTTTGTTTCGCGCAGTCTTTTGACCACTTCCAGAACCTGGCGTGTCTGCGCCACACCCAGCGCGGCTGTCGGTTCATCCAGCATGACAACGGTGCTGGCAGCGCCAACCGCGCGGGCAATGGCAATGGCCTGACGCTGGCCACCGGACAGCCCGCCAACCTTGGCGCGTACAGATTGCAAGGTGCGAACCTCCAGCATGTCGATAGCCTTTTTGGCCATGACTTCCATTTCAAGATCATCCAGAGGTCGCAACAGGCGCGGCAGGAACTTCCATCCGGATTTNACAGGTTCTGCGCCCAGAGACAGATTGGCCGCCACATCNAGGTTTTCACACAAGGCCAGATCCTGATAGACGATCTGGATTCCCAGCGCGCTGGCATCATTGGGTGTGGCTATCGAGACAGGGCTGCCGTCGAGGAAAAATTGTCCTTCATCAGCGGTATAGGCACCTGCCAGGACCTTCATCAGGGTTGATTTGCCGGCACCATTGTCACCGACAAGCGCCATGACCTCGCCGCGGGCGACATCAAAATCCACCCCGCGAAGGGCATGAACACCACCGAAACGCTTATGAATGCCACGAACCGAAAGATGTGCTGACATATCTTTAACAGTATCTGCTGGTGGGGCAGACTGCCCCACCATACTTTTTGTTGGAGGCATCGATCTGCCCGACTACTGACAGAAAGTGGTCGATGCAGCCTCGCCCTGACAGATCATGTCCTTGGTGATCGACTTGTCGTTGGCGATCACATAGGCCACGCCATCGACGCCAACCGCCGAGTACGACCCGACCGGCACATAGGCGACTGTGGCACCAACACCGTTGGTCACTGTCTGTGGTGCCAGATCAGAGAAATCCTCACCAGCAACAAGGCGTACCGTTACAGCAGCAGCTGCAGCGGCCATATCCTCAAGCGGACGCCAGCCACACTGTGTCTGCTTGCCAAGAAGAATCAGCTGCTGTGCCTGCACTGTACAGTCCAGACCTGATACCGGCACCGTGCCAGCCATGCCCTGCTCTTCCATCGCGGCAATCGCCGCACCGGCGTTACCATCATTCGAGGACACAACGCCCTGCACATTATTGTTCAGCTGGGTCAGAGCCTGATCCATCGAACGACGTGCAATTGCCGGATCCCAGCCCGGGGTCCAGTTTTCATAGCCCATCACACGTGCACCGCTGTTATAAAGCGGGGTCAGCGCGCGCAGCTGGCCATTATGGATCACCGCGGCATTCGGATCGGTTGGCGATCCTTTCAGCATCACAAGCGTGTCACCATTTTTGGTATTGTTGATCACATGCATCGCCTGGTCATAACCCATGCCTTCAAGATCAGCCTGCACCCAGAATGTGGTATTCTTGGAATTGATCATCCGGTCATAGGCAATNGTCGGCACGNCTTCTTCGGCGGCTGTATCAGCAATGATTGCTGAACTTTCACCGTCAATCGGAATGACGACAAGAACCTTGGCACCCTGGGTCAGTGCCTGCTCGGCCTGACGCTGCTGTGTCGCGGTATCATTGTTGGCATTAAAAACCTCAACCTTCACATCAGGTGCGAGCGCGCCCATCGTGCGCACAAATGCTGCCGCATCCTGCTGTTCCCACCGCGGGTTCACATTTTCTGGCAGTAACAGGGCAACCATATCGGCCGCCATGGCTGCGCCAGTGGCAAAAAGTACCGAAGTGGCGACTGTTCCACCCAAAAGGCCTTTCGAGAGCTTGAATTTCATCCTATCCTCCTCGCTGTTTGTCCAGGCGTTCTTGCCTGGGTATCTGGTGGCGTTCTCCCGTCAATGCGGGTCAACTTGACGGCGCGAGACTTGCTGTAGCTAACGGGTCTTGCGTCGTCACCACTAGCCCGGCCACCTTTCCGGACAGCAGCTATACAAATTCACCTATTCCCCTGCGTCAGGCTCCCCTGCGTCAGGCTCCCCTGCGTCATGTTCCCCTGCGTCATGTTCCCTTACGTCGGGCTTCTCGTCCGTTTCGGAGTGTTTGTCAAAACCGGGCAGCCCGGTGGCAAGGCGTTCATAGGTATCGGCCAGATGCTCGCGCATTGCCGCTGTGGCGGCAGCGCTGTCGCGCGCTTCAATGGCCTCAAGCACCTGACGGTGCAACGGAAGCGAACTTTCATTTTCCCGCGGATCACTGTTCGTCACCTTGATCGAACTGAGCAAGGCGGAAAAAATCACGCCTTCCAGCGCAATCAGCAATTCATTATTGGCGGCGCGCAGCACAGAGCGATGGAACAGCGCATCAGCGACCACAAAATCCTGGATAGAGACGGCGCTCTCCATATTCTTCTGGGCGGTTCGGATTTCATCAATCTGGGCGGCAGTTGCTGTTGAGGCAGCCCAGCCGGCGGCATTCGGCTCAACCATCTGGCGCACATCCATCAACTGGCGCAAAAAGCTGGGCAGCGGTTCGATTCCCTGATGCCAGGCAAGCACATCATCATCCAGCAGGTTCCAGCTGGCACGCCGACGAACACGCGTACCACTGCCGCGGCGGACCTCCAGCAATCCCTTGCCGACAAGCAGCTTTATACCCTCCCGAACGACAGATTTGCTGACACCAAACCGGCTGCACAGTTTGTTTTCATCATCAATCAACCCGCCTTCGGGAAACGTGCCAGCAACGATACGCCGGCCCAGTTCACGCGAAATCTGGGTNGCCAGGCCGGGCGTAATGCCNGCCGCATCTTTCAGATCGTAGTAGAGAAGTTCATTCATGCGGATATCGAAACATCNGATGTTTNCAATGTCCAGATGAATCTTTTCGCCAGCTTCTCTTTTTNCAANGCACCGCGATGCGCGCTGCTGGAAGGATATGCAGCAGATATAAAAACAGCCGATGAAAGCGGCCGGATGGATGGATGGGTGTAAGGGGAAGATCTCGCCAATGAAACAAGTAAATGGCGGGAGTGACGGGACTCGAACCTGTCAAATTCTGTCCTAACGTGTCATGAAATGATATAAAACAGGCAGTTATGGTGTAGGAAAAAACCATTTAATACTATTTGATCCCACCCAGTCTGTGACCCACTTGTGACCCGGGTCACAAAAACCTTGTGACCCAG
>NHET02000015.1 GCA_002170355.2 Gammaproteobacteria bacterium TMED92 | reverse complement strand
CGCGTGTAAGTTCTGTCCCCCCGCCCCCGCGGCGCCCCAGCCCAGCCGGAAGCGGCCGTCGCGATGCCGTCGATAAGCCACTTCGATAGTCTCATTCCCGCAATTAAAGGTGATTGATTCTTTTGGCATGGTTGAGTTACGCCATCCGCTGGGCAAAGTGCGCAACACTCGAGCCGCTGCGCGGCGTTGGGCTTGCGCCTCCATAGCCACTCCAATTGCCGCTTCTATCAATTCCTGTCGCGACACCTCGCGCACCCGTGCTGGTTCGACCCGATCGATAAAGTCCGTGGTTGTATCGCCGGCTAGATATTCATCGGTGCGCAGGGTTGCTACCAAAAAGTCGCGGTTGGTGCGCAGCCCCTGAATTTCAGTGGTTTCCAGTACTCTTGCCAGACGTCCTGCAGCCTCTCTTCGGGTGGCGGCGTGCACGATAACTTTGGCAATCATTGGATCAAATTGAGTGCTGATCTCGCTGCCGGTTTCGACACCGGAATCGAAGCGCGCTTGGCCCGCAGTAGACGGTGTCCATGCCAACACCGGACCCGGTGCCGGTAAGAAGCCTTTGGCTGGGTCCTCTGCGTACAAACGCGCTTCGATGGCATGGCCGTTGATGCTCAAATCCTCTTGGGAAAACGACAATGTTTCGCCCTCAGCCACGCGGATTTGTTCGCGCACCAGATCTTTGCCAATGATTTCTTCAGTAATCGGGTGCTCTACTTGTAAGCGAGCATTTACTTCGAGGAAGTAAAAGTCGTCGCCACTGAGTAAGAATTCAACTGTGCCGGCAGAGGAGTAACCAAGCTTTTTCGCAGCCGCAATAGCGGCGTCGCCCATACGTGATCGAATGGCGTCAGTGACTGCTGGGGACGGAGCTTCCTCAATGATCTTTTGATGACGGCGCTGAATGGAACACTCGCGTTCGAAGCAGTGCACCAAATTGCCGTGCGAATCGCCGAGAATCTGGATCTCCACATGCCGAGAAACTGCCAGCCATTTCTCAAGGAATACGGTGTCGTCGCCAAAAGAGCTGCCGGCCTCGCGCTTCGCGCCTGCCACAGCGGCGAGCAAATCAGCCTCCTGCTCGACGACGCGCATGCCGCGACCGCCGCCTCCCGCAGAGGCCTTTACCAACACCGGATAACCAATCTCGTTGGCTGCCGCAACAATATCGGTGTCAGCAGAAATTTCGATTCCTGGCAAGGTCGGTACGCCGGCCTCGTCCATAAGGCGTTTTGCCGAAAGCTTATCGCCCATTAAGCCGATTACTTCTGGCGTTGGGCCAAGCCACTTGATGCCGGCATCGATTACCGCTTGCGCAAAAGCCGCGTTTTCCGACAAAAAACCATAGCCTGGGTGGATGGCATCTGCACCACTACGCGTGCAGGCGGCAAGCACCTTGTCGATATCCAAATACGTTTCTGCGGTAGTGCGGCCGTTCAATGCAACCGCACTGTCGGCCTCTGTAACAAATGGTGCTTGGGCGTCGCCGTCGGCATAAATCGCCACAGTGCTGATGCCCATGTTGTGCGCGGTACGAATAATGCGCCGTGCAATCTCGCCTCGATTGGCAATCAGCAAGCGTTTAATAGGTGTAATTACATGCGCCATGTGCCGTACTCCTTGGTGCCTTTAACGCTATTGTTGTGGCAAGCCGACAATGACATTGCAATGACGTTGCGCGTATCTCTTGGATCAATCATGCCGTCGTCAGACACCCGTGATGTGGCGTAAAGACCCTTTGATCGCTCCTCTGCCCAATGCTCGGCGAATGCCGCGCGCTGGGCATCTGCTTCCTCGTCGAATTCAACACCACGTCGTGCGGCGGCGCCTCGACCCACAATAGTCATAACCCCGGCCATAACTGACGGGCCCATGACAGCGATTTTTGAGAATGGCCAGATGTAAGTGAACTTAGTCCCAAAAGCCCGGCCGCTCATGCCGTAGTTGCCGGCGCCGTAAGACGCGCCAACAATAATGGTAATGTGCGGCACCGTAGAGTTAGAAACCGCGTTGACCATTTTCGAGCCGTTTTTAGTGATGCCGCCTTGCTCGAAGTCGGTGCCAACGATGAAGCCGGTGATGTTGTGTAAGAACAAGATTGGCACGTCAATTTGGTTGCACAATTGTATGAATTGAGCGGCTTTTTCTGCCGCTTCAGAAAACAGCGCGCCGTTGTTACCAACAATGCCGACCGGAAATCCCTGCACCGAGGCCCATCCGCAAACAACGGTCGGGCCATACAATGGTTTGAATTCCTCGAACTTTGAACCGTCAACAACGCGCATGATGACTTCGCGGATATCTAGCGGTGTTTTCAGATCCTTCGACACCAAGCCGAGCATATCCTCGGGATCAAACACTGGCTCTGCGAAGTCCGGGCTGGGCTCTGGCCCGAGTTTGCGCCAATTCAAATGTGAGACGACTTCGCGGCACAGACGTATGCCGTCCATTTCGTCCACTGCCAAATAATCGCCAAGTCCAGATATTTGCGTATGCATATCCGCACCGCCCAAATCTTCAGCGTTAGCNTCCTCGCCGGTTGCCATTTTCACCAGTGGCGGGCCGCCTAAAGACACCATGGCCTGATTTTTTACCATTATGTTGTAGTCGCTCATGCCAGGTTGGTAAGCGCCACCGGCGGTAGCTGCGCCAAACACCACCGAAATGGTTGGAATACGCAATTTCGACAGCTCAGAAATTTCGTAAAANAACCGTCCAGACTCGGCAAAGTGTCCAAGCTCCCGTTGTATCGAAGCTTCAGCCGCTTTATGCGGATCGCCGCCGTCACCACCACCCTCGCCGCGCAAGTCAGCCCCAGCGCTTTCGACAAATTGCACGTAGGGCATACGGTTTTCGCGCGCAATTTCGAGGCCACGCATGAGTTTTTTCGAGTTGAAGGGGTTGAAGGCACCGGCACGCACAGATGGATCGTGTCCGAGGATGACGCACTCAACGCCNTCGATGACGCCAATACCGACTACGAAGCCGGAGCCGATATCGTAGGACGATCGCCAAGCCGCTAGCGGGCTGATTTCAAGAAACGGAGAATCGCGGTCCAGTACATGAGCAATGCGTTCACGAATGGGCATTTTGCCGCGAGTTCTCAAGCGTGCGACCGCCTCTTCGCCGCCGCCCTCCGCCGCTTCGTCATACAGCGCTTGCAACTCGTCTAACGTCTCCAGCATGTCACTCTTGTTCTGCTGAAAAACGTCGTTTTTGGTATCCAACTTGGAATTCAGAACTGGCATGTATTCCCCCCAAGAACATGTCACGACCGCCCTAAGGGGCGCTTATAAACCGATTACGCAAGTAACCTAGCAGAAAAAAAAGCCAGCCATAAGGTTTTTTTATGCTAAGTTCTTAAGCCTAGTGCGGGGGTGGTGTGAATTTAGAAGTAGGGCTGCAACAAGCCAANAGTGAGCGAGCGAGGGCGGCGATTTGTGACGCAACCATCGCCGCTTTGGCGACGGTTGGTTACGCAGAAACGTCGTTAAACCGCGTTGCTGCCATGGCAGAGTTTTCTAAAGGCGCCGTACAACATCACTTTCCAACCAAAGAAGATCTTATTGCGGCGACACTCGACACGCTGTTGCTGCGCACTGTGCAGTCGCGGGGAGCGAAGCCAGCATCGGTGGAACAGGCGCTGCTTAACGCCTGGCAACGCTTTATAAATACACCCGCTTACCGTGCGCTAATGGAGATTCTTAACGCGGCGCGAACCGATATGGCGTTGCAGCAGAGGATCTCGGCGGATCTGTTGGATTGGGGGCAAAAACTTGATCAACAATCGCTGGCAAGTTACCAGGCGGTAAGTGGTAATCCCGACGATGTAGTCATGCTATTGAACATGACGCGAAGTTTTATGCGCGGGTTGTTGATCCAAGAACAATATGGTGTTGGCGCAGCAGCGACTAAAGACTATGTGCGCAAGTGGATTGAACTCATAGCGCCACTGCTAGAACTAAAAATCAGCGACAAAAATAATTAACGGGGCTTGCGCCCAAGAGGCAACACAAGAGGTGAACATGTCAGTCAGTCAAGTAGAACTCAAAGACTTTGAGCAACAAGCGGATGCCTGGTTTGCAGAGAATAAGCCCGTGAAACCAGATTTTATATTGCCGGAAACTTTCATGGAGGTTGGCACCGATCAGCAATTTGAGTATTTGCGAGAGTGGCAAAACAAAGTGTTTGAAGCCGGCTATGTGGGCATGGCGTGGCCCACACAGTATGGCGGTGGCGGCATGGCTCAAGCGTTTCAGGACATTGCCACCAAGACCATGGCTAAACATCGAGTGCCGTTTTTGCCCAACACAATTGGTCTGAATTGGGCTGGACCGTTGATCCTCCACATGGGTACAGAAGACGAGAAGCAAAAGTANATAAAAGGCATTCTCAGCGCCGAAGACATTTGGTGTCAGGGATTTTCTGAACCTGACCATGGTTCAGATCTTGGCAGCGCTCAATGTCGCGCAGTTAAAGATGGTGATGAGTACGTCGTTAANGGATCGAAGATTTGGACCAGTTTGGGCAGCTACGCCAAGTACATGATCTTGCTCGCCCGCACGGCCACCGGTGGACCGAATAAGTATGCCGGACTGAGTTTTTTCTTAGCGCCGATGGACGCCGAGGGTGTAGAGCCAAGGCCGATTAAAAAACTCACNGGCGAGTACGGATTCTGCCAGACCTTTTTCAACGACGCGCGAATTCCGGCCTCGTGCCTGATGGGCAAAGAAGGTGAGGGTTGGAAAGTGGCCATGGCAACGCTCACTTTTGAACGCGGCGCGACTGGCGGCCAAGCTGGTGGANTATCGATGATGGACTTAAACATTAACGACGTTGTGGAGTTAGCCCGTCGCGCAAAGCGTAATGGTCGCCCAGCAATAGAAGATCCGCATGTACGTGGTCAACTGGTTGATTTGATTACCGAGTCCCGCAGCAACGCATTGATGAGCGCGCGCAGCAACATCCCNGGNTTGGCCAGCGATTGGCCGACCTCGGTTAGCATGTCGGGCAAGTTGCGCTCGACCGAGCTAAAGCGACGCATGTGTCAATTTGCCATCTCACTGCAGGGCGCTAACGGCGCGCGCTATGTCAGCAACGATGCAATTGATGGCGGTATGTGGCAGCGCTCCTATCTAAATGCGTTTTCCGGAACCATTGGTGGTGGCACCAGCCAGATTCAACACAACATCATTGGCGAGCGCGTGCTCGGCCTGCCCAAGTAAGGAGCNCGCTCATGGCGACCATAGAATTCAGCGAAGAACAGGGCATGCTGCTGGAGACCGCAGCAGATTTTTGCCGCACGCACTCGTCAATAGACGCAGTGCGTAAGCAAATTGANCAAGACCACAGTACAACGCCAGAGCTTTGGCAGGCTATGGCGGAGCTGGGTTGGCTTGGGGTAACCATTCCCGAGCAATACGGCGGCTTGGGCATGACACTGGCAGACGCCGTGCCGATTGTGGAAAGCATGGGCCGGCACCTAATGGGCTCTCCCTATGTGGCGACCACGTTGGCCGCNCAAGCGTTGATAACCAGTGGCAGTGAAGCACAAAAGAGCCATTGGTTGAGCGCAATAGCCAGCGGTGCAGCGGCTTCNGTGGGTNTAACAGAAGAAGATGGTAACTGGCGGTTACACGAGATCGCTGCAACCGCTACAGCCAAGGGCGACACCTTGTCGTTGGAAGGCACCAAGTGTTTTGTGTTGGACGCCGAGCAAGCTCAGGCCATTGTTGTGTCGGTCATGGTCGCGGGCGCTGCGCGTTTGGTGCTGATTCAGGCGGACCAAATACCCAGTGGTGCGTTAGTGCGCGAGGTCGTCATAGACGAAACTCGGCGCAGCTTCAGCCTTAAGCTCGATGGCATTTCGGTGCCGCAAAGCCAGCTATTGGATGGGGCCGACTTTGCGGCGTTAGAACAAGCCGCCATGCTCATGTTGGTAGCCGAAATGTCTGGCGGCCTTGCCGGAGTGTTGCACGTGATCATCGACTATCTGACAACACGCAAGCAGTTCGATCAGTACATTGGCAGTTACCAGTCGTTGAAACACCCAACGGTACAGATACTGCTATCGATGGAGGCCTGTCGTTCGCACCTTTACCACGCCGCAACGCAAATCGCGGTCGGTGATCTCGGTGCCGAAGAAGCGGTGCGAATGGCGAAAGCTCATGGCAGCGAAGCGTTTGCCTTTGCAGGCGATAGAGCGGTGCAGTTCCACGGCGGCTTTGGATTCACCTACGAGTGCGACGCACAGTTGTACCTGCGTCGCGCCCTTTGGTGCCAATACCAATTTGGTGACAGCGCCTACCACCGCGAGTTGCTGGCGCCGTTGTTGTTAGATCAAGCGGTATGAACTCGGAAACAAAGGGAAACACTATGAAGTTGTATCACTGCAAGGACGCGCGTTCACTGCGGCCTNTGTGGGCGTTAGAGGAAATGGGCTTAGACTACGAACTGATCAATATGGAGTTTCCGCCGCGCGCTACGTTCCCAGGCTATCTGGACCTGAATCCATTGGGCACAGTGCCAACGTTTATCGACGGCGACGTCACCATGACTGAATCGTCTGGCATTTGTCAGTATTTGGTCGACAAATACGGGCCAACGCCGTTAGGTGTTGGTGTTGGCGAGCCAGGCTACGGTGACTATTTGAATTGGTTGTATCGCAGCGATGCGACGCTAACGTTTCCGCAAACTTTAGTACTGCGCTATACCCGCTTAGAGCCAGAAGAGCGGCGCATACCGCAAGTCGTAGAAGACTACTCCATTTGGTACTTGTCGCGCTTGCGCTCTGTAGAAATGGCATTAGAAGGTAAAGAGTTCTTGGTCGCTGACAAGTTCACGATGGCTGATATCGCTGTGCACTACGCGTTGTTTCTGGGGCGATCATTGGGGCTAGACGAACGCTACAAGCCAAACTGCAAACGGTATTTAGAGAGCATGATGCAGCGAGACGGGTTTAAGCGAGCGCAGGAAAAGCAACAGCAATAAAATTGCTGGGCAACAAATTGAGACAAAAAAGGCCGCAGCGGGTTGCAATGATGAAAGTAAATACCGGCATTCCAGCACAAGACTTGAACNCCGTTGGTGCAGCGGCTAAGACCGCAGAGGCCGGCGGCTTTAGTGGCATTTCTACGCAGGAAAACCGCCAGGATCCTTTCTTGCCCCTAGCGGTTGCGGCGGCGCACACAGAAACGTTGGAGCTGCGNACCAACATTGCCATCGCCTTTGCGCGCAGCCCCATGGTAGCCGCTAATTTGTCGTGGGATTTGCAGCGCGCGTCCAACGGCAAATTTACCTTGGGCTTGGGCAGTCAGGTTAAAGGTCATAATATTCGGCGCTTCAGCGTGCCGTGGAGCGCCCCGGCGCCGCGTATGCGCGAATATGTCCAGGCAGTTCGCGCCATATGGGACTGTTGGAAAAACGGCAGCAAGCTCGACTATCAAGGCGAGCATTACCAATTTAGTTTAATGACGCCGAATTTCACCCCTGAGCCACTGATCGGCGATGTACCCAAAATACAGATTGCTGCGGTAGGACCGGCGATGATGAAAGTGGCAGCAGAAGAGTGTGATGGCGTGATGTTGCACGCCTTTTGCACGCGCAAATATCTGGACAACGTTATTCTGCCAAGGCTGCAAACGGGCCTGGACGCAAAAAACAAATCATCTGACGAATTCGAAATATCTGGCGGCGGATTTATCGTTACCGGTAAGGACGACGAAGCCGTCAACAAAATGTTTGAGTGGGTGCGTATGCGTGTCGGGTTTTATGGATCCACCCCGTCTTATTGGCCTGTGTTCGAGGCCCATGGCTGGGAAGATTTAGGGCATAAGCTCAATGATATGTCCAAGAATGGACAATGGCAGGACATGACCAAGGAAATATCCGACGACGTAGTGCACGAGTTCTGTGCGGTTGGGCGTCATGATCAGATTCACAGCGCGATCCAGAAGCGCTTTGGCAGTGCGGTAGATGTGCTGGCCCTACCAGCAGACACACCGCCAGAGCTTGTTCAAGAGCTGCGAAGAATCAGCTAATTGCCGTATGAGGGGGGACGCCCAATTGCTACCGTTCATCCCCTAAAATACACCGGTAGTCGAACCAGCGAACTGTAACAGTTTGTTTCAATAAAGACTCTCTCCGTTTCATTGTTAAACAATCACAAGCGGGCTTATCTGATTTGGTAGCTCTGTTTCGGTGTCTTTAGCCGGAGCGGCTCTACCAAATTTGCGACCCAGATTTGGAGAGACGTATGTCAAAAATAGAAAGTAACTGGAGCAATCCGACAGGGCTATTTGCGCTGGTAGGGTTGTTGTTTGCTGGGCTTTTGCCGGCAAATGTGGCGCTCGCCGCGGATGAAGAAGTGGCGATTGAAGAAGTGGTGGTTACGGGTTCTCGTATCAAGCGCACAGGTCTGGAAACAGCAAGTCCAATCAGTGTGTTCACTTCTGCTGATATAGAAGCTTCTGGTTTAACAACCATCGAGGACTTTATCCAGAACATACCATCGATCAATGGAGCTTATACAGGAGCTTCGGTGAACAACGGTAACCCTGGTCTAGCGACGGCAGGTCTACGTGGGCTTGGCGCAGGCAGGACGCTTACCCTAATGAACGGGCGTCGTTTTAATTCCAACGATCTAAACTCGATCCCTACCTCCTTTATTGAGCGGGTGGAGATAGTGCGCGACGGCGCTTCTACGATCTACGGTTCTGATGCCATCGCCGGTGTAATTAACTTTATTACCAAGACTGATTTCGAAGGTTTGGACGTTAATTTGCAGTATGACGTAACCGGCGAAGGTGACGGGGAAACGAGTAAGTTTTCGGTTGTGACCGGTGCGTCTAGCGACCGCGGTAACGTTGTTGTCTCCGTAGACTACGTAAAACGTAACGCTATTGGTCAGGGCGATCGCAGCTACTCTGAATGCCCCATTTGGGAACAAAGCGATGGTACTAAGTATTGTGGCGGTTCTTCCCACAGTCATTTCGGTCGCGTAAACGTCCCAGCGGTGAACAATTTGGGTGTTGATGCGGGGAGTTATGTGATCATTGATGGGCAAGCAGTACCATTTTCGACGGCTGATCATGGGTTCAACTACGCCGCATTGAGCTACTTGGTTACACCGCAAGAAGTATTTAGCATGAATGGCTCATCTCGATACGACATTACCGACAATATTCGGGTGATTGCAGAAGCGGGTTATACGAGTCG
>NHET02000068.1 GCA_002170355.2 Gammaproteobacteria bacterium TMED92 | reverse complement strand
CATGGACGCAATCAAGTAAAGCGTGTCGAGGTCTACCGGCGTGTCAGCTTTTAGGTCTTTATCACCGCGAGTCGCCTGGTAAAAGACCTTGCCGTCTTTCGCAATCGCCATTACGTAATTAGGAATATTGCCGTTCTCGTACAAGCGGTCTAAACGCTCTGTGATTGCATTCAATTGCGCACCGTCGTAGCCCGCTGCTTCTGGGCTAATCGAGGGCAAATCGATTGCTAGGGCTGACTGGGCACCCAACACACTGAATAACAATGTTGTCATGCAACGGCTGAATAGATTACTCATTTCTTCCCCTTGTTGTTTCTGCAACTCGCGGTCGGCGCACCTCAAGCAATAGTCTCCCACCAACGCCGCGACTTAGTTTCAGAGCTAGGCTTTTCGTTTATAGATTTGCGGCGGGAATATCCAAGGCTTTCACCACCATATTAAAGAAGTCTTTTTCCATATCGCTGACACGATCATCGGATCCGATGACCTCGCGCAAGGCTTCGACTATCTCTGTGCGTTCGTCTAGTTCTAAATTCTTTCCGGAACGCACGAGATATTTGTCGAGTGACACTTTTTCGAACAACGCGGAATTTGCCGCAACGCGAATATCCGCCGTTGGTACTTCTTCGCCGGTTCGGGCTTGCAGTACTTCTTGTACTTTGTCGATTTCAACGGACTTGATATTAGTGTCCGAAGCAGCCGCGCGAGCCAGGGTCATTAACATGACTTCCTTGACTAAATTAGCTCTCTCTTCGTCAGTCAAAGAAGAACCACCAAAAAGTTTCGATATCCCCGTCATACTCAAAAAACTCATGTCTCTATCTCTCTGTTGAAACGAACGGCCAAGACACACCATATTCTGTCAACCTATAGATGACAACAGGCGTATGCAGCAAACTGGGGTAGGAACGGGCGGTGGCTAATAAGGCTTATTAGCTGATGAATAACAACAGCTCATCTATGCATTTAAGAACAGTGCTTGCGGGATGGCGTTCGTTGGCCTGAGTGGCCTGCATGGCTTCGTCGGGTACGTGAAAAACTGTCAATCCTGCCTGCACAGCGGCACGCACGCCTATTGAGGAATCCTCTACCGCCCAGCTCAGCGACGCCGCCACTCCTAGTTTGCCAACTGCCATCAAGTACGGGTCTGGAGCCGGTTTTGTTGGCCCCGCTTCGTCAGCGCACACCAGGTGTCGGAAATATCGGTCTATACCCGCTTCGGCCAGATGCAGCTCACATACCGCTCGACTATTCGACGTTGCCACCGCCATTGGCACGCGACGATCCGCCAACTCCTCCAACACGCGTTCTACCCCTGGTTTTATCGCGATCGGATTGCTCTGTTTGTACTCAACGAATCTATCGCTCCAGCGGTTGTACAGCGCCCCGTTGTCGTAGTTCGGGCCATAGGCCTTAGTCAGTATTTCTTTGGTATCCGCCTGACTGGTGCCAATACACCGGTGGTAAACCTCCGCACGATAGTCAAAGCCAAGGTCATTTATGGCACGTTGGAACGCTGCCCTCGCCGCAGTCTCGGTGTCTAACAGCGTACCGTCCATGTCAAACACCACGCCTTCAGGTTGCGACAGTTGCTGGCTCATGCGTCAGAGCCATCCCCAGCACTTTGTTTGCGCCGATACAGCGCCTCGCCACAACGCCAACAAAAACTGGCTTCTCGCGAGTGTCCCTCGGCGGCACATTCGGGGCAGGTGCGGGTGTTGGCTTGGCGCCGATTCGCCTCGTTCAGCTCCAAGGTAACAATGCCTGTGGGTACCGCGATGATGCCGTAGCCCATGATCATGATCAGCGCCGCTATGCCCTGACCCAACGGCGTTACCGGTGCGATGTCGCCGTAACCCACCGTGGTCATGGTTGTGACTGCCCAATAAATGCTGTGCGGGATGCTGGCGAATTCTGGGTTGCGCCCACCCTCTACCAAATACATGAGCGAACCAAACACCACCATCAGCGCTAACACCGTAGAGATAAACACCGTGATTTTGCGTCGACTTGCCGCCAGCGCCTGAGTGATAAGTTCCGCTTCACCAACATAGCGCACCATCCGCAGCACACGGAACACTCGCAGCACCCGCAACACTCGAACCACCAAAAAATATTGGGTACCCGCGATCCATAGGCTTAACACAGTCGGCAATATGCCCATTAGATCGACCACACCATAAAAACTTCGAGCGTAGGCCCAGGTGTTTTGGATCGACCAAAGCCGCAGTCCGTACTCTATAGCGAATAGCCCCGTGAACGCCCATTCGGCTATGTACAGCCAATCGCCATATTGCGCGTGTATGGCTGGCACCGAATCCAACATGACCAGGGCGACACTGGCCAGAATAAATACGATTAGAGCAACGTCAAAGGCCTTGCCAGCTGGCGTGCCGGCTTCAAAAATTACAATACGCACTCGGTCTTTGAGTGGCACGGAAGATTGCTCCGAGTGCTGTTGCGACATACTTTATTGGCGCAACTGACTCGGACCGATGGCAGCACCAGCGTTGCGTGGGTCCGCCATACCCTGCAACCCTTGCGCGTTTTTCATTACAGAATTTGCATCGCCAATACCGGAACCGTAAAACGCGGGTATGGCGATCAACTGCTTATGCCCCATGGATTGCAGCAACGCCTTGGTGTCTGGTGAAAATGCATAGGTCTCATGCATTACTCGATCCGGCTGCCACTGATGATGGAAACGCGGGCTAGACACCGCGTCCGACAAACTCATGCCATGATCAATAACATTCATCACCACTTGCAACGTAGTCGTGATGATCGTGCTGCCGCCCGGCGAACCCGTCACCAGCACGGGCTTACCTTGTTTACGCACAATGGTTGGAGTCATGGAGCTGAGCATGCGTTTTCCCGGTTCAATGGCGTTGGCTCGGCGACCAATCAACCCAAAGGCGTTCGGGCTGTTTTCTTTGGCTGAGAAATCGTCCATCTCGTTGTTCAGTAGGAAACCTGCTCCTGTGACGACCATTTTGGCTCCATAAGACAAGTTAAGTGTCGTGGTGTACGCCACCGCGTTGCCTTCTCTGTCCATAACTGATGCATGGGTGGTCTCAGGACTCTCGTTGGGGATATCGCCGGCACCGATATCAGCACTAATGCTGGCGCGCTTGGGATCGAAATTCGCAAAGCGTTTACGCGCATAATCCTTGCTGATCAACTCATCGATAGGCACCGGATAAAAGTCGGAATCTCCCAGGTGTTCGGCGCGGTCCGCGTAAGCACGACGTTCTGCTTCAATCATTAGATGAATGCTCCGCGCACTGCCATAACCCATGGATGCGATATCGTAGGGTTCCAGCATATTCAAAATCTGCACCAGCAAAATGCCGCCTGATGAAGGCGGCGGCATAGAAACTATTTCGTGATCTCGGTAAGTGCCGCGGATCGGTTGGCGCCAACTGGACTGGTAGTCGAGCAAATCTTGGTGGCTGATTAAACCGCCGCCGCGCTGCATTTCTGCAACCAGCAAGTCAGCGGTTGTGCCTTGATAAAAGCCTGCCTTACCAAGTTCCTGAATGCGCCGCAGCGTGTTGGCCAAATCGGTTTGCACGAACCGTTCACCCGTTTTGTAGGCCTCTGCATCCTTCGAAAAAATCGCAGCGGACGCCGGATATTGAGCAAAGGTCTCTTGGCGACGAGCAAACTGGTCCGCTAAGTCGCGGTCGAGGACGAATCCATTAGCGGCCAAATCGATCGCCGGCTGCATCACCCGCTTGCGATCGAGCCGCCCATAGCGTTCTAAGACATCTAACAATCCTGCTACGGTACCCGGCACACCCACCGCCAAATGTGACGCCGTGGACAAGCCTTTTACCAACTGCCCTTCGCTATCCAAAAACATGTCCTTGCTGGCGGCGCTCGGTGCGCGCTCACGATGGTCGTTGGCGATCACCGTGCCGTCGGCCAAATGAATGACCATAAAGCCGCCGCCACCGATGTTACCCGCAGATGGATAGGTGACCGCCATCGCGAATCCCACGCCAACTGCCGCGTCTATTGCATTGCCGCCGTCGGCAAGAATCTGCGCGCCNACCGCAGAAGCCAATGCGGAGCGTGAGGCCACCATGCCGCTGTCATCAATGATCGCTTTCGGCGCAATAGCGTGCACCGCACTCACAACGAAAGTACAGCTGAGCAGCAAAATGCTACCTTTAAGTCGATTACTGAAAGATTTGAGCATGGATTTTGACCTACAACATTGATTGAGCACCGTACACAAAAACGGACTGCCAAATCCAAGCTTGTGCCGGACCAAGATTGTGACGAAAGGCCGGTACACCGGCAACATATTTGCCATCCAACCACAGGCTAGCAATGCGCATACTAAAAACTGCTAAAGACTTACAAAAGCTCCGACGCATAGCCCTGCATGCGCAAGGGCTGACTGCTGCGAGCAATTTTGGCCGCGGTAAAAAAGGTGCGCTGTCTNCGATAAAGCATTTGGGCTACATTCAACTCGACAGCATCAGCGTCGTTGAACGCGCGCACAATCACACCTGGTTCAGCCGCATTNCAGGTTTTAAGCCCGACTTGAGCAATGAATTGTTAGAGCAGGGCGAGATTTACGAATACTGGGCGCATGCTGCTTCTTACATGCCCATGCAAGACTTTCGCTTTTCATTGATTGACAAAGCTAGAGTTCGGAGCGGCGAATACCGCAATAAGCTGCCCCAAGACACCAAGCTGATGACCAATATCATGCAGCGTATTCGCAGCGACGGTGCCATGAGCACTAAAGACTTAGAGAACCCAGGCACTAAGCGCAGCGGCTGGTGGGATTGGAAACCCGCGAAAAAAGCCGCAGAGCGTTTGTATTTGCAGGGCGATCTGATGATCAGTTCACGAGCGGGTTTTCAAAAAACCTATGATCTCACCGAGCGAGTGCTGCCCAGCGACATAACCACCTCCATGCCCAGTGTGCAGGAATGGGCCAGCCACTTAATAGATGAACAACTGCAGTGCCACGGGTTGGTGACGCTGCCCGGCATTACCTATGGTCGCCGCCACGCGGGGCTGGCTGCTGCGGTAAAGCTGCAAGTTCAGCGGCGTCTTGAAGCGGCACAACTGACGCCACTGCAACTACCGGACAAACAGATTTATTTAGTCCGGCCAGAGTTGCTCGACCAATCTCTACCCAGAGCGAGTTCCAGGCTGCAAATCTTGTCACCTTTCGACAACTTGGTAATTCAGCGTGGACGGCTGCAATCCTTGTTCGATTTCGACTATCAAATTGAGTGCTATGTACCGGCAGCAAAGCGCCACTATGGTTACTTTGCGCTGCCATTACTGTACCGCGACGAACTGGTTGGTCGTATGGACTGCAAAGCTCATCGCGACCAGCGACGCCTGGCCTTACAACATGTGCACTTAGCGTGCGCTACAGCCGAACTTGGTTCGGTCTGCAAGGCATTAGCNGCTGCGCTGCCAGACTTCGCCAAATTTCAGGGCTGTGATCAAGTTAGCTGCCACAANGTGTGGCCGCATAGCGCAGAAAAACTTTTGCTACAGGCACTGGCGCAACGCTTCTAAAACTTGGCCAAGGACGGCAACGCCTAACCCTTGTAACAGCGGCTATACTGAGCAGATTTTANCCAACGGCCCCATGACCCTAATACGCTGCGACAACCTATCCATNGCGTTCGGCGACACGCCACTGCTCGACAACGCCCAATTCAGCGTCGATAGCGGCGAGCGCGTGTGCCTGATTGGCCGCAACGGCGCAGGCAAGTCGACCTTGCTGAAGATACTCAGCGGCGAGATCACCGCAGACCACGGCAACATGCAACTGCGCAGCGGCGTGCGAATCAGCAACCTAGCGCAACAATTGCCAGTGGCAGACGGCACCACGGTGCTTGAGAGCGTGCGTGAAGGCTTAGCTGAGCAATTCGCCTTGATTCAGCAATACACCGAGCTAAGTGAACGGGCCAACGACGACGCCAGTCTGCAACGTCTGGAAGCGCTGCAATCACAAATTGATGCCGCGGGGGGTTGGCAGCCAGAGCAGCAAGCCGAGAGCATAATTACTCAGCTTGCACTGCCGGCGTCGGCGCTGATGGCAGAACTGTCCGGTGGCTGGCGCCGCCGCGTCGCGTTAGCCCGCGCATTGGTAAGCAAACCCGATTTATTGTTACTGGACGAGCCGACTAACCACTTGGACATAGCCACCATCGAATGGTTGGAACATGAAGTGCGCGGCTATGCTGGCAGCGTCGTGTTCATCACCCACGATCGCGCATTTCTACAGCAACTCGCCACCCGCATCGTTGAGATCGATCGCGGCCAGGTGATCAGTTGGCCGGGCGATTACGCCAACTATTTGCGCCTCAAAGAGCAAGCTCTTGAGGAGGAAGAAACCCGCAACGCNTTGTTCGACAAACGCCTAGCGGACGAAGAAATATGGATACGCCAGGGAATAAAAGCAAGGCGTACCCGCAACGAGGGACGGGTGCGAGCGTTGCAAGCTTTGCGGGTCGAACGCGGCAAACGTATCGAGCAACAGGGCCGCGCCCAGGTTGAGGTATCTNGCGCCAAGGAGTCCGGCCGCAAAGTCATTGAAGCAAAAAACATCAGCCAAGCTTATGGCGGCGATACGCTGCTCGACGACTTTAGCCTGACCGTNATGCGCGGCGATCGTATCGGTCTAGTCGGCAATAACGGCGTCGGCAAAACCACCTTGTTAAAGATCTTGTTNGGCGAGTTACAGCCGGACCACGGCTCNGTGACCTTAGGAACGCAACTGAGCGTTGGGTATTTTGATCAAGTTCGTCAAACTCTGAACCGAGATCAAACCGTGGCATGGAATGTGGCTGAGGGTCGTGACCATGTCGCCATCAACGGCGTCGATCGCCACATAGTCGGCTACCTGAAGAACTTTTTGTTTACCCCCCAACGAGCACGCACACCNGTGCACAAGTTGTCGGGCGGCGAATGCAATCGGCTGCTGTTAGCGAAACTGTTTGCGCGAGCAAACANCCTNCTGGTCCTNGATGAGCCCACCAACGATCTGGACGTCGAGATGCTCGAGGTGCTGGAGGAAAAATTGGTGGAGTTCGACGGCACGTTAATTGTGGTCTCTCACGATCGAGCGTTTATGGACAACGTGGTGACGAGTACCTTGGTGTTTGAAGCCACCGGCGATGTTGTCGACTACCCCGGCGGATTTAGCGACTGGGCTGCACGGGGGCGAGCACTGCGCGTGGCAGATGCGCCCGGAGTTGAAGCTCAAGAGGCCGAAGCGCAAGCAGAGCCCAAAACGCCTGTTGTTAACCAGACTCAGCCAACCCAGAAGAAACGCCTGAGTTACAAGTTGCAACGAGAACTAGAGCAATTACCGGCGCAAATCGAAGCGTTGGAACAACAAGTGAGCANGCTCCAAGAACAAACTGCCACACCTGAATTTTTTCAACGGCCGTTTGCAGAGACTGAACCGGTGCTCAAAGAACTGGCGGATACTCAATCCCAACTGGACAACGCCACCGAGCGTTGGATCGAGTTGGAGGAAATGACTGGATGAGCTTTCGATAGGCAATTGCCAAAGCCGGCAGGCTCCTAGCTTGCTGCAACACTCTCGCACCCAGCACGCTATGTGACCGAAGAAAGACCGCACAACATGCTTGGTGCCTTTAATGCCCATGCAGGACCAAGCGATCGGGTTTAATGATCTATCCANTGCGGCACATGCCAGGTCANAAAGTCTGATACTCGTTTCCAACAACAGNAANNAACTCAACCGTATTCACGGACTACGCACANAAAACTGGGTTTAGCCCTCGAACTTGTTTCTTAGCTAAGGTGACAACAAACCTTCGTCTACCTCCACAACCCNGCCGTGATGGCTGCGCAACAACAACTGGCCATGGTCGCGGTACATCAGCAAACCATCCAAAAACTCCACCGCGGCAGCGGCAATGGGTTCTAAGCCTGAGCCGTGACGCACGGTGTACACAGTCATGTCGTGACTCACGCATAGATCGAGCTGAGGCCTATCACAAAGGGCTTGGGCATCCAGCTTGCCGAGCATCACGTTCAGAACCATGGCCACCGCCACTTTAGGGGGCATCATCACATCCGCCGACACCTCACCNCCGAACCAACGACCCAAGTAGTCTTCAAGTCCATTAGACATTCTCATGCCCTTCCACATGCGGATTTGATCCAAGGCGTAAAAAACTCCCAGCGCCTCCAGCGCCCGCACTTTCGGCGCGGTATCGGCTGNCTGCCCNGCCCCNTGTAACAAGAGTTCAGCCGTTTCCATACAGCGCTCTGGCGGGCTGGCGTAAGCTCGCAACTGAATNTCGCCCGATAGCGCTGCACCCATGGCCAAAGACAGCTGCCGCCCGTGATCGGTGAGCGGATTTAACAGATCGTTAATGTCGCGATTAAACTCGCGAGCGGAATGCCGCATCAGCAACACGCCGCGTTCACCACCCCTGGCAAAGTGATCGTTCACCATTGCTGCCGTCGGTTGTCCATAGTCCATGCGGGTATCTTGGTGTGATGCGGCGTCGNCGCNCATAGCCTTCCTTAGTAGTAATTCCAGTCCGAGTGTTGGTATGTTAGCCCAAGCAACGGACACAGTAACAACGTTGCCTAATCACAGGGGAAGCCGAACGTCGGCTGGAGGAAAACATGCAAAGACTCGAGGACAAAGTTGCCGTAATAACTGGCGCNGGCCGAGGAATCGGTAAAGAGATTGCCCTACTTATGGCATCGCTGGGCGCTAAAATTGTCGTCAATGACCTTGGCGGCAACACCGACGGCAGTGGCACCGGNAAAATAGCCGACGAAGTNGTGGACGAGATTCGCGCTGCAGGCGGCGAAGCTGTGTCGAATACGGATTCCGTCGCAGAAGTCANCGGCGGTGAGGCCTTAGTGCAAACCGCATTAGACAACTTCGGCGGTATGGACATTCTCGTCAACAACGCAGGNATTTTGCGCGACCGCACCATTTTCAAAATGGAAGAATCCGACTGGGACGCAGTGCTGGCGGTACATCTAAAGGGCCACTACTGCTGCACGCGACCGTTCGCGAATTACATTCGCAACGAAAACCGTACCGGTGGCCGCATCATAAACTTCTCTAGCGTATCTGGATTATTTGGCAACTTCGGCCAAGCCAACTACGGTGCTGCAAAAGCCGGCATCGCCGGATTTTCTCGAGTAATCGCCTTAGAGCTCGCGAAATACGGCTGCACCAGTAACACCATTTCGCCGGGTGCGTTAACTCGTATGACCATACCCTTGCGGGAAAACCGCGGCGAAAACGTNGGCGANAGCGATATTGAAAGCGGCGGCCCGCAGCACATTGCACCGATTTGTGCCTGGCTAGCCAGCGACGCATCAGCAGGTATTACTTCAGAGATCTTCCACACCGCGCGAGGTGGCATTGCGATCATGCAGCAACCAAAGATCATCAAGCAGTTCAAAAAGCGCGAGGGNATTTGGACCCTGGANGAACTGGACCAGNTNNTGCCTCAGCTNNTTNAAGCAAAGAAAGNGAATGNGGNAGCANCNGACGAGAGNGNAAAGCCGATAGAGCTGTAATCTCGCTAGTACGCGGGGATCACTTCGATCCCCGACCAATATGCTGATCTAAAAACTCATCCATGGCCAAGAAAAATTCTCGCCGATGGCTTTGCAAACTTAAGTGATGGTTGCCGTTAGGTTGCTCAATATAGCGGAAGTCTTTGCCGGCACTAGTTAATGCTTTAGAGAGTGATCGCTATTAATCAACCGGCATTCGCGCCGATCGGTCGGCTGGCAGTTGGAGCGCCGTATAGAACCGACGCTGGTCAGTGGGAAATTAATGGTCAAAAGCAAGCTGCGAACTCACCAGATGGACTTTAGCTGCTTGTCCGGGTTGCCTAGCCCACAACACTTCAATCCGT
>NHET02000037.1 GCA_002170355.2 Gammaproteobacteria bacterium TMED92 | reverse complement strand
ATGGCGGCGCTGCCGCAGGATGCTCAACCCGGCAGCGCTTTTGTTTATGGCTACAACACCGACATCTTGGGTGCGTTAGTAGAACATTTAAGTGGCCAGAATTTAGGCGAATTTCTGCGCCAGCATTTGTTTGTGCCACTGCAGATGCGCGACACCTACTTCTTCGTGCCTGCGTCTGAGCAGTCGCGGTTGAGCGTGGTGTACGCCAGTACGGCAGCAGGATTGCAGCGCCAACCCAGCGCGGCCGATGCAGACGCAGATAATTTTTACTTCGGTCAAGGCCACTATTTGCAGGGCCAAGTCTCAGGTTCTCGCAGCTACTCAGGTGGTGCGGGGGCCGTTGCAACGGCTGCGGATTACGCGCGATTGCTAGAAATGTTGCGACGTGGTGGCGAGCTTGATGGTGTGCGCATACTTGGACGCAAGTCTGTTGAGTTGATGAGCGTTAATCATTTGGCGCCTTCGATAGTCTATAACCGACCAGGATCTGGCTTTGGATTAGGCTTTAACGTGGTGACGGATCTCGGCCAAACCGGACAGTTGGGTAGCGTCGGTAGCTACGGCTGGGGTGGGGCGTATCACTCTGCGTATTGGATTGACCCAGAAGAAGCGCTGGTGGTTTCCTATGTCACACAATTGATNCCNGCTCAGGGAATCGACGATCACGCAAAGCTGCGCACCTTGCTGTATCAGGCGCTCGTCGACTGAGTGCAATAGCCGCCAGCGCGCAACGCGACTAACGGCTGTTAGCGACGTTGCCGTTTAGCGTCCCGCTGAGTCAGTGCTGGTGGGGCTTGCGGGTGCCGCAGCGATGTCTCCTGGGGTATCGCCGATGTAACGCAGAGTCATAAAGCCGAAGAACATTTCGTGCATGGTTTGCAANCCGAAAAACACCGGTCGTGATGGATCAGGATTACCCTTGTTCTGAGCTGAGTTGTCCATGGCTCCGCGCGCGATGACCTTGCTACCTGCAGGTAAAAACACGGGTTCTTGCAGGCGATAATTGAACTGCCAGTTGAAGTCGTATTTNGGTACCGATAACAACAGTTCTTCCTTGCCATCTGGATACTGCAACGAATAGCTCATGTACTTGCCGCGAAAGTGCATGTGTGGGTTCAACTCGTACAGGTAGGCATCTCGCTCTATTTCTTGGACACCNGTGAGTTTGTGCTCTTTTGCTCCGGGTGGAATCATGAATCGGCGCTGACCGGCCACACCGCCAGACATGACATGAGCGGGCGGCTCGTCATGAAAATACAAGCCGACCTTAGTGGCGTCGACGGTTTCTCGGCCTGAGGTGGTGTAGTGCATCTGTAGCAGCAGGTTAGATCCCTTGGGGATGAGTCGGCCGCTATTGTCTGCAAANTCATCGGGTTGACGACCAGGGGCAAAGCCGCCGAGATTTTCACCCTGGCCAGCGCCACCGTCTTCCGCGGTTTCGCTTTTATCAGCGGGGCTGGATAGATAAGTAATCACATGGTGCAACACTTCGTGATCACCGGGTACGAATTCNATAGCGCGCAGCCACTTGTCTTCTGGCAAATTAAGCTGCACTGGAACGTAGCGATAGTCCACAACACCTGTTGCTGGAATACTCTGCGGGGTAACGTCNAGCACTATGTCTGGTTCGCCGATAGTGAACTCCGCAGTGTCGAAGGTNAGCTGCGTCAATGGGTCTTGGTCGCTACTGCGTTTGGCGCCTTGGTCGATCCAGTCGATTAAGGTTTGTTGCTCAGCAATAGTCAGGCCATTGGCGTTACTGATCTCTTTACCGACATGGGCGTCGATGCGGCCTGGTGGCATGCGCTGGGTCATCACCACTTCGCGCATCATGGGCGACCACCCCTGCACCATGGCATGTGATGACATCGACCAGGGGCCTATGCCGCCGTCGCGGTGACAGGACACACAGTTGCGTTCAAGGATTGGTGCCACATCGGTGACGTAGGAGACCGGCTGGCTTGATCGGAAGTCCACGGCCTCACCCAAAGTCCCGGCNCTTGCCGTGGCAGATGCTCTGAGTGCAGTGAAATCCGTCACGCCCTGCAGTGAGTCGCTAGCGCCGCGGTAGACCACGCGCATAGATTTGGGATCGATTACGACGGCCTCGCCGTAGCGGCTTAAATCTAGGGATTGGGTGACGAGTTGGGTTTCGTCAATGAGCACGGGCAGGTTACTACCTAGCTTGCCGACAGCGTCTCGCANGGCGTCGCGCTCAACACCGGAACTGGGGCTGAGCAGGAACGCNNTGACTTTGCCGCTTTGCGCAACGCTTTCGATGTTAGACACAGCCGTCCTGGCACGTTCGCTTGCCAAGGTCGCGCTACTCTCAACGAGAATAACTATGGCATCATGATCGCTGTAATAGCTGGCCTGATGGAATGTCCCGTTGTGATCAAGGAGGGCGAAGTCGCCCACGCTGGTCGCTACAGCGTTTTGCGTCACAATGAACGGCGAAAGCAATAGAGCACAAAATAACCGAATAGTTCTCATAACGGATCCAGATGCAATNTCGAGCAGTTNTATACCAAAAAAATCTCTAATCTTCATAAAAATAATGTCGCCAAACTATGACTAACGATCTTCCGAATCTATTGGTGCGTCAGCGCCTGTTGCTAAGTGCTCTTACNATTGCGGTAGGCGTGTTTATTGCTATGGGTATCTCGCGCACCGAGATGGACAATTCATCTAGCGCCATCTTAGCCGAGAACGATCCTTACAAGGATGAAGTTGACCAGGCGAAATTAGACTTTCCCTCTAGTCCCTCGCTTTTGTTTGCCTTCGAGGGCGACCCTGATGTGTTCACCTTGGACACCCTTGCTGCGATCGAGTCGTTGAATGAACGNTACATGGAGGTGGATTCTGCAATCGCTGTAGGTTCGCTGCTTAACTACCCCTTGAACGATGCGGACAGTGAAGAGCAGGGCCGTCGCTACTTAATACCCGAATTGCAGGGCCTCAACGACGATGCGTTGGCCGTAGTGCGTAGAGTAGCTTTGGCAGACGAAGACCTGACCAAACGCATAGTCTCCAGGGANGGGTCCATGACCCTAGCGACAGTAAAATATAAGTTAGAGGACGACACCCAAGCGGCGAATCTGGCTCTCGCAGAGTCCGCCATTCGATTACGTGACTCACTGCGGGAAAACTTCCCCAAGGTGCGGGTTTATGTCATCGGTGAGCCGTTATTCATGCTCGACAGCCACTTGGCGGCGGAGCGCGATAATCAGGTCTTGTTTCCTCTGGTTACGATCATTGGCGTGCTGTTGTTGTGGTTTTGTTTGAAGTCGCTGACCGCTTCCATTTGTTTATTCGTCCTTACGGCGGCAACGCTGGTCATGACCCTGGGTACTCACGCTTGGTTAGGTATTGCGCTGAATCAGATCTCTCGACTTGGCCCATTGGTGGTTTTTGTTATTGCGTTGGCGGACGGCATACATATCGTGTCGGTCTATGCCCAAGAGTTGAACAAAGGGCTGAGTAAGACCGCGGCCATGGCGCAAAGCCTTAAGATCAATTTGCGACCAGTAAGCCTGGCAACCGTGACAACTACCATGGGTTTTTTGAGCCTGAACTACTGTTCGTCGCCAGCGATCTACGGTTTCGGCAACATTATCGCCATTGGCGTAATTTGGGCCTTTGTGCTGACCTTTACCCTGCTGCCAGGATTGATCTTGTTGTTGCCCATGCACAAGGTGCCTAAGCCTTTAGCGGTGGGCGGGTTCATCGGTTGGATCACGCGTTTGGTAGAGGCGCGACATAGCAAACTCTATTGGGGTGGTTGGGTGCTTATTATCGGCACGTTGGCGTTGTTGCCCTTGAATAAGCTCGACTTTAATCAATACTCGTTTGTCGACGAAGGCTCTGATGTGCACTACGTGCTCAAGGCGTTGCGCGAGCGCATTGGTAACGATCAGGCGTTGGTATACGTGATTCGCAGTAATGAGTACTACGGCATCACCAAGCCAGAGTTCTTGCAAGACGTAAACGGCTTTACAGAATGGTTAGAAACCCAGCCCGAAGCCAGCTTTGTTGCCACGTATACTGACTACTTGCGGGCTCGCAATAAAGCCGATCATGACGATGACGAGGCTTGGGACCGACTGCCGACAGATCAGCTGACGATTATTGATTACCTGGTTGGTTACCAACTCGTGCAAGAAATCGAGCCGAGTTTACAGCCTATGTTCAACACCGACTATTCCGGTGTGCGGCTGGTTGTGGGCACGTCTAATTTGTCGAACAACGAGATACTTGTCTTCGCCCAGCGCATTGACGAATGGGCAGCGGCGAATGTGTCGCCAGAGTTTAAGATCACTCGAGGCGACAACACTATTCTTCGTGCGCGAGTGCAGAGTGTGCTCAGTTCCGAACTTATGCAGGGGTTTGCTATGAGTTTTTTGCTCATCACGCTAACCATGCTGGTAGGTCTTAGGAGTGTTCGCTACGGCTTGTTAAGCCTGCTGCCCAATTTGTTTCCGGCAACCATCGTCTTCGGTTTTTGGGGCCTGTTTGTAGGCGAGTTAAGCCCCTACAACTTGATGCTGTTTTCCATCAGCATTGGCTTGGTGGTAGACGATTCTGTGCACGTTCTCAGCAAGTACATAGCGGCCAAGCAACAGGGTCAATCGGTGCAAGAATCTATTCGCTATTCGATGGATAAAGCCGGGTCAGCTATTACCATCACTACCGCCAGCCTGGCCCTCGGCACGTTCATGCTGGTGTTTTCGAACACCGAGATCTTTCAGAACGTGGCATTGCTGATTACGCCAATCATTGTTGTAGCGCTGTTTTTAGATTTGCTGTTCTTACCACCATTGTTGATGCGTTTTGATCGCTGGATGGATCGAGTCAGTCGGCGTGCAGCGCCCAGTTAAGATCAGTGCCCACCTGCCGTGGTGTTGCAACAGCATCTGATGCCGGGTTCGATCTACCTAGATGAGCCTTCACGACCAGGCTCAAAAACGACTGGTAATATTGATTAGGGGCGACAGTATTTGGACCAACTGGTAGTATCCGGACCTGGTCATTGTGAGTGTTGACCCATGTTTTGTATCCCCGCTGACATCCCTCCCCAGTTGTGTGCAATCGACGATGAACGCAAGGCCATCTATCACAGCGAAGACTCTGTATGTATATGGGTGTTTGCAACTGCGCAATTACGGGATCAGTTTGTGCGTGACAGCGCAGGCATGACCAAAGCTCAGCGCGAGTCCTTTTATCAGCGCTTTGTGGCCGTGGATTCAGTATGACGACGGGCCAGTTGCGTTGTGGTGATCAGTACCAGGAGCTTGTGTTCGATGCTCTGCAGCAGGCGAATACCTGCGTACGAGACTGCGAGTTTGTGCAATGTCAATTTCGTGGTTGTGACTTTTCTGCTGCGACGCTAGTTGGTTGTCGATTTATCGACTGCGACTTCTGTGATTGCAATTTCAATACTGTGCGTTTTGAGCGCGGTACAATGCGTGGTTGCCAGTTTCAAAGTTGTAAGGTGACGGGAGTAAATTGGACGTTGTTGGATTGGCGGAGCGTGATCTTGGAGGCGCCGTTTAGCTTTGTCCAATGCGATCTCAGCTACAGCGTGTTTCAGCGCTTAGTGTTACCGCAGTTGCTGCTGCACGAGTGTGTTGTCCACGAGGTAGATTTTTCTGAGTGTGACCTTACCGCTGCAGATTTCCATAGTTGTGATCTTTCCGGGGCGTATTTCCGACACACAAAATTAGACAAATGTAACTTTCAACAGGCGTATAATTTTTCCATCGACCCGACTCAAAATTCAGTAACTGCTGCTCGTTTCAGTAGCCCGGAAGTGTTGAATCTACTGGCGGCGTTCAGAATTAAAGTTGATTGCGATTAACACGATCGAGTTATGCCATGTTCACAAGCACCATACACTGTGCCTGACTTGCAATCTTTAGACGTTCACACTGGTTTCATGCAACAGGCCTTGCTGCTTGCCCAGCGCGCTGGTGAACAGGGCGAGGTACCAGTGGGTGCCGTGCTAGTGCGCGGCGATCGGGTGCTGGGCGAAGGCTACAATCAATGCATCGAAAAGCACGATCCGACTGCGCATGCAGAGATTAATGCCTTGCGCGCTGGCGCTCTGAACATCGGTAACTACCGCCTCGCTGATACTACGCTCTATGTCACGGTAGAGCCTTGCATGATGTGTCTGGGAGCGATTATCCACAGTCGCGTAGGGCATGTTGTGTTTGCCGCGGCAGAACCAAAGGCGGGAGCGCTGGTGAGTCGTCCTATGGTGCAGCGAGACCAATTCAACCACTTTCCGCAAGTTACCGCGGGACCGCTGGCGCAGCCTTGTGGGCAATTAATGAGTGACTTTTTTGCGACACGACGCCGCCAACAGCGGGATTTGAAATTGGCAGCGGCATCCATCGGTAAGGACATCAATGAACAATAGAACGACGCCAGGATCAGTAACGCTGCAAGTTCTGGCTGGACCACCCGCGCTCAGTCGGTTTGCGCTCCAGCGCCTGCAACGCNATGTACCGAAAGTGGTGTACGCAGAGTATGTGCATNTCTTGCAGATTGCCGCACCACTCGATGGTGAGGCATTGCTACGAGCGCAAAAGTTGCTGCGTTATGGGCCGCAGCAAGACATGCCACAACCCGCCGGCCACCGGAGTCACACTGTGTTGCCGCGTCGCGGCACGATCTCGCCGTGGTCGAGTAAAGCCACTGACATCTTTGCACTGTCTGATTTGCCTACCGTGTTGCGAGTTGAACGCGGCGTGCGTTGGTTCAGCAGCGATACCGCCGGATTGACTGCACAGGAAGCGGTGCAGTTATTTGATCGAATGACTGAAGAATGTTGGGCGGCAGAGGATTTCGAGCAGATTTTTACGCAGTCGAAACCTGCCAAGTTGCAAGCGGTGCCGTTGCTGTCAGAAGGTAGAGAGGCGTTACAACGCGCCAACGGCGAGCTGGGTTTGGCGCTTTCAGCGGATGAAATCGAGTACTTACAAAAGGCCTACCAAGACCTCGAGCGCGATCCCACAGACGTGGAACTTATGATGTTCGCCCAAGCAAATTCAGAACACTGCCGGCATAAAATTTTTAATGCCGACTGGGTAGTGAATGGAGCCGCGCAACCCAAATCGCTGTTCGCAATGATCCGCAACACCTATCAGCAGATTAATGGCCAAGGAATACTCAGCGCCTACAGCGATAACGCCGCCGTCATTGAGGGCCACTCGGTAGACCGGCTGCTGGTAGATGCACAGTCAGGGGACTACGTCTTTGAGTCGGCTCCAGCGCATATCCTAATGAAGGTTGAGACCCACAATCACCCTACTGCGATTGCGCCGCATGCCGGTGCTGCCACCGGCTCGGGTGGTGAGATTCGTGATGAAGGCGCGGTAGGGAGAGGTTCCAAACCGAAAGCCGGACTCAGCGGTTTTACCACCTCGCATTTGAATATTCCCCAATTGCCACAGCCATGGGAACTGACGACCGGCAAGCCGGAGCATATGGCGTCGGCGTTGGACATTATGCTCGATGGCCCCATTGGCGCTGCCAGCTTCAACAATGAATATGGGCGGCCCGCCATNAATGGTTATTTCCGCAGCTTTGAAATGCTAGACACGTCTGAGCAAGGCCAATCTGGTGTGGTGCGTGGGTACCATAAGCCAGTGATGATCGCCGGCGGTGTTGGCTCAGTACGAGAGGAACACGTTAATGCGTTGCCATTCCCAGAAGGAACGCCATTGGTGGTGCTGGGTGGGCCGGCCATGTTGATCGGTCTAGGTGGTGGAGCGGCGTCCAGCATGGCGTCGGGTATGAGTTCCTCAGACTTAGACTTCGCATCTGTGCAGCGTGGCAATCCCGAAATGGAACGACGTTGCCAAGAGGTCATTGATCGTTGTTGTGCCATGGGGGACGCGAACCCTATCTTGTTGATTCATGATGTCGGTGCGGGTGGCCTATCGAACGCCTTGCCTGAATTGATCGACGATGCGGGTGCCGGTGGACGCATTCAATTGCGCAATGTGCTAAGTGCAGATCCAGGCATGTCACCCCTCGAAATCTGGTGCAACGAGGCCCAGGAACGATATGTTCTGGGTATTGAGCAAGCGCAGTTACAACGTTTTGCGGAGTTATGCGAACGCGAGCGCTGTCCTTATGCCGTAGTGGGCGAATCTACCGATGATGGACAGCTGACAGTGGCAGACGAGTGGTTTGACAATCGTCCGGTAGAACTGCCCTTGAATGTCTTGTTGGGCAAAGTGCCGAAAACAGAACGAAAATTTGAACGCAGTGCGCCGAATTTGCGACCGCTTGATCTTGCCGAGGTCACCTTGAACCAGGCGCTAGAGCGGGTTCTGCAGTTCCCAACTGTGGCCAGCAAAAAGTTTCTTATCACTATTGGCGATCGAAGTATCACGGGTCTTGTTGCTTGCCAGCCCATGGTTGGCCCATGGCAGGAACCTGTTGCCGATGTTGCGGTCACTCTCAGTGGTCATCACACCTTCTGTGGTGAAGCTTTCGCCATGGGCGAACGCAGCCCGCTGGCGCTCATTAATCCAGCTGCCGCAGCACGCATGACCGTTGCAGAAACATTGACGAACTTAGTCGCAGCAGACATCAGCGCATTGGATCGGGTCGTGCTGTCTGCCAATTGGATGGCCGCGGCAGGTAGCGACGCTGAAGATCAGGCGTTATTTGATGCGGTGTCGGCAGTAGGCGAAGAATTTTGCCCNGCTCTAGGGATAGCCATACCGGTGGGTAAGGACTCCTTATCCATGCAGACCCGTTGGCAGCAGTCCGGAGCAGAGCAGCATGTGGTGTCACCATTAACGCTCATTGTGTCGGGGTTTGCGCCGGTAGACGACGTCCGTCGAACGCTGACGCCGGTGCTGCAAATCCANGCGCACAGCGTGCTCGTGCTGCTTGAGTTTGGTCAACGCCGTTTGGGTGGCAGTTGTCTGGCGCAAGTATATTCGCAGCTTGGAGATGTGGCACCAGATGTTGATGACGCCGAAGCCNTCAAGGNGTTACTTAACTGGCTACTGGAGGCTAAACGCGAGGGTCTTATCCTTGCCTTACATGATCGCTCGGATGGCGGCGTTATAACCAGTTTGCTGGAGATGGCGTTTGCCAGTCGCCAGGGTTTAGATATTAACGTGGCTGCGGGTGAAGACCTGCTGGCTGCATTGTTTAATGAAGAAATCGGCTTTGTGGCTCAGGTCGAAGAATCACGGTTGGGTGAGCTGCAAGCCGCCGCGCCCTGTGTCTGCACACCAATAGCCCAGTTACGCGACGACGACGTAATTAGTATCAGTCAGAGTGGTGCANCNGTGGTTGAGTACCCACGGGCGCAGCTACAGCAATGGTGGGCTAACACCAGTTACCATATGCAGCGCTTGCGAGATAACGAGCATTGCGCTGATGAAGAGATTGCGGACATANCCCTATCTCGTAACCAAGACCCTGGATTGAACTCTCAGCTGACCTTTGANCCTGGCCTACGGACGAGTTCGGCACCTAATATAAATGTTGGTTCAAAGCCGGTTATGGCGGTGTTGCGCGAGCAAGGCGTNAACGGTCAGTTAGAGATGGCTGCAGCTTTTGCTGCTGCAGGCTTTCGCTGTGTCGATGTGCATATGTCAGATTTAATCAGCGGTCGTTATCGCTTGGCAGAGTTTGACAGTTTGGTGGCCTGTGGCGGGTTTTCTTACGGCGACGTTCTGGGCGGCGGTGGCGGCTGGGCTAAAAGCGCGTTGTTTAACGACTCCATCCGCCAACAGTTTGCGGATTACTTCCGCACCGACGCCCTGGTTCTNGGAGTATGTAATGGATGCCAAATGCTTGCGCAAATGGCTGAGCTGGTGCCGCAAGCGGAGCACTGGCCGCGTTTTGTTCGTAACCGTAGTGAGCAGTTTGAAGGGCGTGTGGTCATGGTCAAGGTAGCCGAGAATNCCTCGCCCTGGTTGCAGGATATGCAAGGNAGTGTCTTAACCGTNGCGGTAGCTCATGGCGAGGGTCGGGCGGAGTTTGCCGCTGCACAAGACCTCCCACAACTTGTCGAAGGTAGCCAGGTGGCATTTAACTACGTGGATGCTAAGCATCAGATTACGGAGCGGTATCCGCATAACCCCAATGGCGCTGTCCAAGGTTTGGCGGGAGTAACCGCAGCCCAAGGGCGTGTGTTATTGATGATGCCGCACCCAGAGCGGGTGTTTCGCAGTTGCCAAAATGTAGTCTCTGACCCAAATTGGGGGGATTACAGCCCGTGGATGAAGCTTTTCGACAACGCTCGTAAAGCGTTATGAAGTTGGCGTTAGCGGCGGACGTTTGAATTCAAGATCNGCATAGTGAGTGGGATAGTTGCCACTCTGTCGATCATGGAAATAGTGCCGTAGGGTTTGCGCGATTACCGGGAACGCCAACTCGTCCCAAGGAATGTCCTGCTCATCAAATAACTCGACCTCGAGTGATTCCGGGCCGCTGCTGTAATGTGGGCCGTTGAGATCTGCGCGGAAAAAGGTATACACCTGAGAAATGTGCGGCAGGCTAAAAACGGTGTAAAGCTGCAGGTTAGTGACCTGAGCGTTGGCCTCCTCCATTGTTTCGCGCGCAGCGCCTGCGGCAACGGTTTCTGAGTTCTCAAGAAATCCAGCTGGTAGAGTCCAAAAGCCATCACGCGGAGCGATAGCACGCTTGCACAATAACACTTGGTTTTGCCAGATCGGGAGCGTGCCAGTAATGATTCGAGGGTTTTGGTAGTGAATAGTGTGGCATTGTGTACACACAGCCCGAGGAAAGGTGTCACCTTCGGGTACTTTGATTTCGACGAGTGCGCCGCAGCTACTGCAATATTTCATTGATGGAGTATACCGTTAATGGACGCCGGCTTGTGCAGTGGTACTTGCCAAAGCCCTTGATTACCATGCAGCAAAACGGAGAGTTTCATGCTGTATCAACTTGATGACCTACAAGTCCGTGTCGAAGGCGATTACTGGGTAGCCGACAATGCGACAGTGCTTGGCAATGTGTTACTTCGGCAAGACGCGAGCGTATGGTTTAACGCGGTATTGCGAGGCGACACAGAGTTGATCACGGTGGGCGAAGGGTCCAACGTGCAAGACGGGTCGGTACTGCATACCGATTTAGGCTACCCAATAAACATTGGTGCGCATGTGACCATTGGTCATAAAGTGATGCTACACGGTTGCGACATTGGTGACGGCTCGCTGATCGGCATAAATGCGGTCGTGTTGAATGGTGCCAAGATCGGCAAAAACTGCATTATTGGCGCCAATGCGCTGATCACCGAAGGCAAAGAGATCCCAGATAACTCCATGGTCATGGGCTCGCCTGGTAAAATAGTTAAGACGCTTACCGAGGAGCAGGGTGCTGCGATTCGTATTGGCGCCAAACACTATGTAGAAAACGCGCGGCGTTTTCGCAACGGATTGCAGCCCCAGCATACGGCTCTGCAAAGTTAAGGGTTAATGCGGTGACACAACAAGTTGATCGTATCGGCACCCCATTTTGCACGACCGCGACTCGAGTAATGTTGTTGGGTAGCGGTGAACTTGGCAAAGAAGTTGCCATAGAGCTGCATCGTTTGGGTATAGAAGTAATTGCCGTTGATCGCTACGCCAACGCTCCCGCTATGCAGGTCGCACACAGTAGCCATGTGATAGACATGCTTGACGAAGCGGCGCTGCGTGAGCTGATTGCGCAACAGCAGCCTGATTTGATCGTGCCTGAAATCGAAGCGATTGCTACGCCGGTGCTGGTGGCGCTCGAAGTTGAAGGCCAACGAGTCATTCCAACCGCCACCGCGGCGCGACTAACCATGGATCGAGAAGGCATTCGTCAGCTAGCGGCAGAAACCTTAAATGTGCCGACGTCACCCTATCGGTTCGCCGCAACCCGAGCAGATTATTTGCAGGCGATTACCGAAATCGGTTTGCCCTGTGTGGTCAAGCCGGTGATGTCGAGTTCGGGAAAGGGCCAGTCCACGCTGCGTCACCAAGATGACATAGACGCTGCGTGGCGTTATGCCCAAGAAGGCGCTCGTGGTGGCTCGGGCAAGGTTATTGTCGAGGGGTTCGTAGACTTTGATTACGAAATCACTTTGCTTACGGTGCGACATATAAATGGCACCAGTTTTTGTGAGCCCATTGGACATCGCCAGGTGGGCGGCGACTATCAAGAATCGTGGCAGCCGCAACCCATGAGTGCAATGGCGCTAGAAAAAAGCCAACGCATTGCTGAACAGGTGACCTCAGCCCTGGGTGGCTGGGGACTCTTTGGCGTGGAGTTCTTCATCAAAGATGACGAGGTCTACTTTTCTGAGGTCAGCCCGCGGCCTCATGACACTGGTATGGTCACAATGATTAGCCAAGATTTGAGTGAGTTTGCTCTGCACGCTCGGGCGATTCTTGGATTGCCGGTATCTAACATTAGCAACCGTGGTGCCGCCGCGTCTGCGGTGATTCTCGCCCACGGCCGGTCAAAGACATTGAGTTACAGTGGCGTCGCCGAAGCGTTAGCGCAACCTGACACCCAAGTGCGATTGTTTGGCAAACCCGAGGTAGACGGTGAGCGCCGAGTTGGAGTGGCATTGGCGCTGGCTCACAGCATAGAAGCAGCACGTAACAAGGCAACAACAGCGGCGGCGCGGGTTACAGTGCACTACGGGGATGAATCCTAGGGTGCACGGCTCTTGGCAAAGACCGGAGCGGGCGATATAGTCGCGGCCATGAACTTAGACCAGTGTGACATTGCAGCACAGCGAATCGTACCGAAGCGGACTGCGCTTGCCGGTTCGACTGCCGTGTGCACGGTCGCTACGTTGCGATTGAACTTAGCGCCGCTCGCGCTAGGCCTACTGCCGGGCTCCCCGGCACATTAGAAATACCCCAGCGCTCGCGCACCCAGAATCGAACAAAAGCAGGAAACGAAATCCTGACTGCAGTCACGCACATAGGTGTGGACTGAGGTATATTCCAAACGCTGCGCTGCCGAGGCACAGCGATCACGGGGAACAACGGTATGTCCAAGGACATTAATATGCATTACCAACCACCAAGTGGCCGCGCTCGTGGCGCCATGCCCTTTCAGAAATACAGCGCCTTTCGGCCCGTTGACCTGCCGGATCGTCAATGGCCAAGCAACGTCCTGAGCACAGCGCCGCGCTGGTGCAGTGTCGACCTGCGGGATGGCAATCAAGCGCTCATTGACCCAATGAATGTCGATGAAAAGCTGCGGCTGTGGGATTTGTTGCTGGAGATTGGTTTTGCGGAAATTGAAGTAGGGTTTCCAGCAGCGTCGCAACCAGACTTCGATTTCATTCGCCGCATCATCGACGAAGGCCGAATTCCGGCTGACGTTAGCATTCAAGTGCTGTGTCAGGCGCGTGAGGAGTTGATCATGCGGTCAGTCGAAGCGCTGGAGGGCGCACCTAATGTGATCTTCCACCTTTACAACTCAACCTCTGAGCTGCAGCGCCGCGTGGTGTTTGGTATGGACCGGCAAGGCATTATCGACCTTGCGGTAGAGGGTACGGAATTGGTGAAGCAGGGCCTCGACGGGTTCGCCTCTAACGTAACATTTGAATATTCCCCAGAGAGCTTCACCGGCACCGAGTTGGACTTCGCAGCGGAGATTTGCGCGGCGGTTGCAGACACATGGGGTGCGACCCCTAGCGCGCCGATGATAATTAACTTGCCAAGCACGGTAGAGATGTCGACACCGAACATCTATGCGGATCAAATCGAATGGTTTTGTCGAAATTTTTCGCGCCGCGATAGCGCCATTGTCAGTTTGCATACCCACAACGACCGCGGGACTGGTGTGGCGGCTACTGAACTAGGGTTGATGGCAGGCGCTCAGCGGGTAGAGGGTACACTGTTTGGTAACGGCGAACGCACTGGCAATTGTGACCTTGTGACTGTAGCCATGAATATGTTCAGTCAGGGGGTCGACCCAAATCTAGATTTGCGGCACATGCCAAAGATACGAGAAGTCGCTGAGTCTGTGACGAAACTGAGTGTGCATGAGCGTCACCCGTATGCCGGTGAACTGGTGTTCACCGCATTTTCTGGGTCACATCAAGACGCCATAAAAAAAGGTATGTCGAAGGTTGACCGCAGCAGCTGGGAGGTCCCGTATCTGCCTATCGATCCGGAAGATGTGGGCAGCTCTTACAAGGAAACAGTACGAGTCAACAGTCAGTCGGGTAAGGGCGGCATTGGCTTCTTGTTAGAAGAACATCACGGGCTTGCATTGCCGCGAGACCTGTTGGTGGAATTCAGTGGTTATGTGCAGCGACTGACCGAGCAGCTTGATCGTGAAGTTAAGCCTGACGAAATTTATCAGGCGTTATTAGATATCTATGGTGTCGACAGCGGCCCCTATCAGTTAGTGGATTACGATTTGCTCGCGGGCCGAGAAGAGGATCAACGTTGTGTAGCCAGAGTTGATGCGTCTGGAAATACAGTCACCATCGACGGTGAAGGCTCGGGACCGATCGAGGCATTTGTAAATGCACTAGCCGCGACGTTGAATGAACCCTTGACCGTTCTTGGCTATCAGGAAACGGCTTTAGGCACGGGTACTGACGCTCAAGCTATTTGTATATTGTCGATCGATGACCCAGATTCGGACTCGCGCTGTTATGGACTAGGTATCAGTCGCAACACCATTACGGCAAGTTTGAACGCGGTAGTTAGCGCGTTAAATCGGCGGTGGGCAAAAAGCTAGGCCGGCAGCGTTGGCTTGAGCTATAGGCGAGGGCGTTACAGTTCTTGCGGCCTGACGTCATCGTCCACCCTGCGTATCCGCAGGGACTTGATGATGTTGTCCTTTATTTGCAGCGTTTCGATCTGGTATTCATCTATTTGAATACAAAGATTGAACTCTGGAATCGTCTCTAAGTGCTCGAGCACAAAGCCGTTGAGCGTTTTCGGTCCGTTAGTAGGTAGATTCCAACGCAGTGCGCGATTGATGTCGCGCAATACGGCCATGCCGTCAATCAAGAACGCGCCGTCTGGCTCGGGCGATATATCGGCAATGTTCGCGGCAAAGTCGCTGGTGAATTCGCCAACAATTTCCTCAAGGATGTCCTCGAGAGTGACGATGCCTTGAATGTCGCCATATTCGTCCACCACGATGGCAAAGCGCTGTTTTTCTTTTTGGAAATTCAACAATTGCGTGTGCAATGGCGTGGCTTCTGGCACGTAGTAAGGATCTCTTGCCAGTTGTAAAAGATCCGCCTTGGTGAAGTCATCGGCTTGCAGCAGCCGCGCCAGCCGGCGTAGGTGCAGGACTCCCAGCATATTGTCGAAATTATCTTTGTAGACTGGCAGCAACGTGTGCTGGCTGGCAGCAGCGCTGGTGAGTATGTCGGACATATCGTCGTCAATGTTGATGCTGACTATTTCTGTTCGTGGAACCATGATGTCATTGACTGTCACGGTTTCCAGGTCTAGCAGCCGGGTCATCATGATCTTGCGCTCACCCACTGAATGGGCGCCTTCGTTGACCACGGTAATCAATTCATCCTTAGTGAGTTGGTCGGTGCTGTCGTTGCGCTCTGGCAGGAAAGGCCGCACCAGTGCATTACTGAAACTATTGATGAGGACCACCACTGGATGCAGCAGCCGCGCTAACGGCTCCAGAGCATATACGGCTTTCAACGCCCAAGTTTCCGGACGCTCAGCGGCAAGTGTTTTTGGCGCAACCTCGGCAAAGATTAAGAACGTAATTGTTAACACCCAAGGAGCAAGAAGTACGCCGGTGTCGCCAAGTAAGTTGTAGCCGATGATTGTGGCGAGAGTGGCGGCACTGAAGTTCACCAAGTTGTTGCCAACCAAAATCACCCCAAGCAGTCGGTCGGGGCGTTTTAGCATGCGATCCGCCTTGCGCGCGCCGCGGTGCTGGCGTTTCACCATGTGGCGTAAGCGATATCTGTTCAGCGCCATCATCGCGGTTTCGGTGCCGGAGAAATACGCGGATAGCGAGATCAGCACGACAATGCTCAACAACAAGTAGAGAGTCGGTATTTCTGCACTAGTCATGTGGTTAACAAATATTCCAAAACGAATTTGCTGCCTACGTAGCCTAAAAGCAGCAACCCGAAAGCGCTAAGATTCCAACGCACTGCGGTGATGCCGCGCCAGCCAAAGACGTGGTGGCCGAGCAGAAAACTGGCGTAAACCAACCACGAAAGCGTTGTCAGAACGGTGTGATGCGCAACGCGTTGGGCGAACATGTCATCAAGGAATAATAAGCCAGTAAAAATCGCCAATGTAAGCAAGCCTGTGCCAATCCATAACATTGCGATGAGTAACCGCTCCATCGTCTCCAGCGGCGGTAGCAATCGATAAAACCCGCTGTCTAGGCGTTTNAGTTGTTGGTCCTGAAAACCCAATAGAATTGATTGCAGTGCCGCGGTCATGAGAGCGGCGTAGGCGCTCAGCGACAACATGATGTGCGCGCTTTGTTCGCTGTCTAGCGTCAGTGCAGTGCTACGCCCTGGTGAAATGATAAACAAGCCGAGAAGATTGATCACCGCAATCGGAAACAACAGCAAATTTACGCTGCTTACGGGCAGCCGGGTGTTTGCAATCGCGACCATCGCGACCATGACCACAGCGATATAATTGCAGACATGGATGAGTGCAAGATCAATCCCATCAGCGTTGACCATGGCGGCAAAGGTCGTCCAGCCGTGGCCGGCCAATGCGATCAGTCCCAACACCGTGCTGCGCTGCTGCAAACTAGCTGTGACAGCTTCGCCCGCCACAGCTCGCCGCTGGTGGGAAACAATTAATCCAAAGCCGAGCGCGTAGCAAATGATTGCGGTGATTGCAGCAATCAGGTGAGATTGGCTCATGACAAAAGACGCCACCAGGCGTCAGTGATTTGGGTATTGATTGCGGTGTATCGAAATCTTGGGAAGCAAAGTTTGGCACAAGCTGGTCGTGTCGGGAAGTCGCTCTTGTGCGGCGCGGAGCCACGTTTTTAGGCTTTAACTCCAGGCCGTTAAAGTCCACTATCGCCGCAGTTCGAGAATGGGTCGTACAGCTATGCAAACTCAAACGGTGATGTTCTTAACCGAACTTGCCTCTTCTGTGACGTTGTCATTGTTGCTGCTCATCCCTGCCGCCTTACTGCTGTTGTACCTAATAGACCGCAACCAATCACGCCACGCGCTGCGCAGGAACTACCCACTTCTTGCCCGTTTTAGGTATTTGTTCGAACACCTGGGGGAGTTCTTTCGGCAGTACTTTTTTGCCATGGACCGTGAAGAAATGCCGTTCAACAGGGCCGAGCGGTCATGGGTCTACCGGGCGGCGAAAAAAGTTGATTCCACCATCGCCTTTGGCTCGACCCGAGATTTGCGTGCCACTGGCACGGTGCTGTTTGCAAACTGTGCCTTTCCGAAACTTAGCGAAGAGGGAGTTGATACTGGCTCTATCGTTGTGGGGCCTAGTTGTCGTCACCCATACCGGGTGACGTCGGTATTCCACATGTCCGCCATGAGCTACGGTGCCATCTCGGCGCCAGCAGTGCTGGCTTTGTCGAAAGGTGCTAAGTCGGCTGATGTTTGGATGAACACTGGTGAGGGAGGGTTAAGTCCAGAGCATTTGCAAGGCGGCGCCGATATCGTGTTTCAGATCGGTACGGCAAAATATGGTGTTCGCGACTCCCAAGGCCGCTTGTCGCCGGAGCGATTGCAACAAGTTGCTGCTCACGAACAAGTAAAGATGTTCGAAATCAAGCTGAGCCAAGGCGCAAAACCGGGCAAAGGAGGTGTGCTACCTGGTTCTAAAGTCAACGCAGAAATTGCCCGTATTCGAGCCATTCCAGAAGGTGAAGATTCTTTCAGTCCGAACCGGCATCCAGAGGTGTCGAGTCCGGAAGACCTGTTGGATCTAATCGAACGGGTACGCAGCATCAGCGGCAAGCCAGTAGGTATCAAAGCGGTGATTGGCGATCATCGTTGGCTAGAGGAATTTTTCTCCGTGATCCGTACTCGCGGCGAAGCCAGCGCGCCGGATTTCATTGCTGTAGATGGTGCCGAAGGGGGGACTGGTGCTGCGCCAGCCAGCCTGATCGACTATATGGGTCTACCATTGCGCGAGAGCTTGCCCTTGGTTGTGGACTTATTAAATCAGTTTGACTTGCGCCAGCGCATTCGTGTTGTCGCCAGCGGTAAATTAATCAACCCTGCGCAAATCGCCTGGGCGCTTTGTGTTGGTGCTGATTTCGCTGCCAGCGCCCGCGGTTTTATGTTTTCTCTTGGCTGCATTCAAGCCATGCAGTGCAACAAAAACACTTGTCCAACAGGCATTACGACGCACGACAAGAAGTTGCAGCGCGGTTTGGTGGTGTCGAACAAGCGCAAACGAGTGGCCAATTACGCACGCTCGGTGCGCACGGAAGTTGCGATGATTGCCCATGCTTGCGGCGTCACTGAACCCCGGCAACTACAACGCAGGCATTGCCGCATAGTGCAAGCGGACGGAAGCTCGGTAGCCCTAGATGAGTTGTATCCATAACCTGTCTACACGGCTGCGATGCGCGTAAAAAACTCCCAGCAGGCCCGGTGGTTCACGCTATAATCAGCGCCCCCGCGCAACTACGCATACTATGTTCGAGAACTTATCGGAACGATTGTCGGCCAGCCTGAAGCAGATCAGCGGCAAGGCACGGCTCACGGAAAGCAATATCAGCGATGCTCTGCGCGACGTGCGCGTAGCGCTGCTCGAGGCTGATGTTGCATTACCTGTAGTCAAGCAATTTATTGAGCAGGTGCGCAGCAAAGCGCTAGGCCAAGCGGTTATAGCAGCGCTAAATCCCAGCGAAGCTTTTATCAAGATCGTCCATGAGGAACTGGTCACCGTCATGGGTGCGGAAGACAACGCACTCAACCTGGCAATGGCGCCGCCGGCTGTCATTCTTATGGCGGGGTTGCAAGGTGCAGGTAAAACCACATCGGTTGCAAAACTTGCGCGGCTGTTAAAGGAACAACAGAAAAAGCGTGTCGCGGTCGTCAGCGCGGACATTTACCGTCCAGCGGCGATTGAGCAGTTGCAAACTCTAGCCAATGAAGTGGGCGCCACGTTCATCGAGTCAACGGTGGATCAAGCGCCCGTCGATATAGCGCAGCGGGCTGTGCAAAGCGCAAAGCAAAGCCTAGCTGACGTATTGATTGTAGATACAGCGGGTCGACTAGCGGTAGACGAGGCCATGATGGCCGAGATCAAACAAGTCCATGCCAGCGTAAAGCCAATAGAAACGTTATTCGTGGTCGACGCAATGACCGGTCAGGATGCGGCGAATACGGCCAAGGCCTTTAACGACGCTCTGCCGCTTACCGGCATTGTATTAGCGAAAACTGACGGTGACGCCCGCGGCGGTGCGGCACTTAGCGTTCGAACGATCACCGGCAAGCCTATTAAATTTATCGGCAGCGGCGAAAAAACTGACGCTCTTGAGGTGTTTCATCCAGATCGTATCGCGTCAAGAATTCTGGGCATGGGCGATGTGCTGTCGCTGATTGAGGAAGCCGAGCGCAAGGTAGATAAAAATAAAGCCCAGCGTTTTGCGAAAAAAATGCAGCAGGGGCAAAAGTTCGATCTGGAAGACTTTAGAGATCAACTGCAGCAGATGGCGAACATGGGAGGGTTAAGCAGCATGCTCGACAAGCTACCCGGCATGGGGCAGTTGCCCGCAAACGCGCAAGCGCAGTTGGATGATGGTCAGTTTAAGCGGATGGCGGTAATCATAGATTCTATGACTGTACGCGAGCGGCGCTTTCCGGATCTGCTTAATGGCTCGCGTAAACAGCGTATTGCGGCAGGTAGCGGCACCCAACTTGCCGACATAAATCGTTTGCTAAAGCAGCACAAGCAGATGCAAAAGATGATGAAAAAGGTCGGCAAAAAAGGCGGTATGCAAAAGATGATGCGCGGCATGCAAGGCATGAAGTTTCCAGGTGGCGGTATGCCACCGGGCATGCCGCCCGGTATGCGTCGGCGCTAACCGCAACAACACATGCGNCAACTACTGCTGATTATAGCTGTCGCCTTAAGTGCAGCAGTTATGGGTTGGCAACTCAATGACTACCTCAGTGAAACGCCGATGCAATCTGCTCAAGGCAACACAACGGTNCAGGTCTCGGTTCCNCAGAATCCTCCTAAGACATTGCCACCGAGTATTCAGGGTGAAGAAACGATCCCGGCGGTTGCANCAGTAACGCGCAGCGCTTTGCAGCAGATAGAAGCCTTGTACGAAGCGCTGTATGTTGCGCAAAACGAGGACGAGGCGGCGCTGAAGGAACGCTTACATTCGCTTATTACCAGTCATAGCGGTGATCTAGCGGCGCAACAGCGTTGGAATGAATTACTGGCTTTGCGTCAACGCCTAGCCGTTCTCGACCCNAACAATGCGCANCACCATTACCAACTGGCTGAGTTGCAATTGCAATTGCGCCTATACGACGAGGCGCTTTATTCGCTGTACTTTATCTTGCAAGACGCGGTGATGGGGGCAAAAGCTCAAGCCCTCGAGCAGCGTATAAAAGCTCAATTGCGGTTAGCGCAAGGAGTTACCGTGCCTTTGACAGTGGCATGTGCGCATCATGTGGTTAAAGCCAGTTTACAGAACCAAGACTTACGCCTGCTGTTGGATACTGGCGCATCCATTACCACGCTAACCCCTAACGCGGCGCGACGCTTAAACATAGATTATGCGCAAAGCCAGTCCATCAAGTTAGCCACAGCGGGCGGGTTGGTCGTGGCGCCGCTAATAGAAGTGTCAGGTTTCGCGGTGGGAGACGTCAAAGTTGAACAACTGCAGGTAGCTGTTCTACCACTGTCCGGCGCTGGTGATTTTGATGGGTTACTAGGCATGAACTTTTTACGGCAGTTCGCCAGTTCTATCGATCAGCAAGCAGGTCTGTTGTACTTGGGAGAGAAGAGTTAACCAGTAGGAGGGATTATGACGGCGTATGTAATGGCGCGAATCAACATTCACGATCGCGCGCGATATGCGCGCTACGAAGCCGGATTTATGGGTGTTTTTGCGCAGTTTTCAGGCACGTTGTTAAGCGTTGATGAAACGCCTGCGGTGCTAGAAGGAGATTGGTCATGCACTCGAACCGTATTGATTGGATTTCCGTCGCCACAACATGCTGAAGATTGGTTCCATAGTGCGCAGTACCAAGAACTGGCTCAGCATCGGCATGCGGCGGCGCAATCTGATTGCGTGATTGTAAAGGGTTTGGACAGCCAATAAGCTCGCCTTGTGGTTTATGAGCCATTTGCATGTGTGTTTTGTTGCTATAGAATACGCCGCCTTCTAATTCTGACCTTTGGTATGCAGAGAACATTATGGTAACGATCCGTCTTGCGCGGCACGGCGCAAAGAAGAGCCCTTTCTATCACGTTACAGTTGCGGATCAAGCGCGCGCCCGGGACGGCCGGTTTGTGGAGCGCGTCGGTTTCTACAATCCAGTGGCGAAGGGACAGGCGGAGTCGTTACGGCTAGATCTGGATCGCATTGATTACTGGATGGGCGTAGGTGCGCAACCTAGTGATCGAGTGAAGAAACTCATCAGCATGGCACGCAAGCACCAAAGCGCCGCGACCGCCGCGGTAGAATAACCACGGCGCGTGGCGAAGCCGCGCGTTGTTGCCTAGTCCGGGTACTCAAATGGCGCAAAACCACATTGTCGTGGGGCGATTGGGGCGCACTTTTGGGGTAAAGGGCTGGCAACATCTACAGTCGTTCACCACCCCCCGCGATAATCTCCTAAGTTACCGACCTTGGTCTCTGCGTGAACCAGGGAATGGCGTTTGGCGACCGTTGCCGGACTGCGAGATCCAATCGCATAAAGATGGCCACATTGTCCGCCTCGCCGGTGTAGCTCAGCGCGAGCAAGCCCAAACTTACAGCGGTTGGTTATTAGGGGTAGCGCCCGAAGTCCTTGGAGATACAGACGAGGACGAGTTCTATTGGCACGATCTAATCGGTTGCGATGTAGTCAACGAGCAAGAGCAGTCGCTAGGCAAAGTTACCGGCCTATTAGAGACCGGTGCGCACGATGTATTGCAAGTGGCACACGGCACACAGCCTTTGCTGATTCCATTTGTCGACCCTTACGTGGTCGACGTACAAACAACTCAGCGGCGCATTGTGGTGATGTGGCAGCTAGAGTGGAGCGAATAGTGCGATGTGGCTAGGTATTGTGACCTTGTTCCCCGATATGTTCGCAGCCGTGGGGCGCGAGGGCGTTTTTGGTCGGGCGATTGAAGCTGGCGTGGTGACCATGGAGTTTTTTAATCCAAGAGAGTACACATCGGATCGGCACAGGACGGTGGATGATCGGCCCTATGGTGGTGGTGCTGGCATGGTGATGAAAGTGCAACCATTGCTCGCGGCAGTGGAAGCCGCCAAGCAAAATGCGCCAGCACACACCCCTGTAGTTTTGATGAGCCCCCAAGGGCATGGCTTTGCCCAAGCTGATGTCGCGAAGAGCCGCAGTCTTGCCGGACTTATATTGGTGTGTGGCCGCTATGAGGGTGTAGACGAGCGTTTTGTGCAACGCTGCGTCGATATCGAATGGTCCATCGGCGATTACGTGTTAACCGGGGGCGAGTTACCGGCAATGGTGGTAATGGACGCGATTGCGAGGCATCTGCCGGGTACTTTAGGCAATCAAATGTCTGCGTTGGACGAATCTTATCTTGATGCAACGCTCGATTACCCTCACTATACGCGCCCCGAAACTCTGGCTTCGGAAACAATACCGCAGCAGCTGCTCAGCGGAGACCACGGGCAGGTCGCGAGATACCGACGCCGTGAGGCGTTAAAACGCACTCTTAGTCGTCGCCCGGAGTTATTGACCGCAAGGACCTTCGACGCGCAAGACCGGGAGTTGTTGTTAGAAATTTTTGCCGACCGCCAGCCGGATTAGGCGGAATCATTGGAGATTAGAATGCGCAGAAATAAAGTAATTCAGGAAATCGAAGAGCGCCAGTTAGCAGACATACCCGAGTTCAGTCCCGGCGATACCGTGAGTGTGCAAGTGCGGGTAAAAGAAGGCAGCCGTGAGCGCCTGCAAGCGTTTGAGGGCGTCGTCATCGGCATCAAAAGCCGCGGCATAAATTCTGCTTTTGTAGTGCGTAAAATCTCGCATGGCGTAGGGGTCGAGCGAACCTTTCAAACCCATAGCCCGTTGATCAGCAAGATCGAAGTCAAGCGCCGTGGTGATGTGCGTCAGGCTAAGCTGTATTACCTGCGTGAACGATCAGGTCGTTCGGCACGGATCAAAGAAAAGATCAAAAAGTAGACTCTGCGCTACGTGCATTTATAGTTGGGGCTTGGTCACAAGCCTGGAAAGTGCATGGATCGAAACGCGGCAAACCACACCCTGAGTGTCGAGGTCACGGAGTATCTTGACACGTTGTGGCTACAGCGTGGCCTGAGTGAAAATACCCTTGCAGCCTACCGCCGCGATCTTACGCTAACCGAACAATGGTTGGCTGAAACAGGGCGCGCGGTGCGCTTGCTGGACGCTAGTTCGACAGACCTTGACGCCTACAATGCAATGCGCAGCAAACAGCGCGTGGCACGTCGATCAGCGGCTCGTTGGCTCAGCACTGTGCGGGGCTTCTACCGTCACTTGCTGGCGCAGCAGCGTTTGCCAGAAGATCCAACGCAGCATCTCGAGCATCCGAAATTAGCGCGCGAACTGCCCACCAGTCTTGGTACTGGGGATGTTGAAAGTCTGTTAGCCGTGCCAAACGTGAACACGGCACTTGGGTTGCGTGATCGGGCGATGTTGGAGCTGTTGTACGCCACCGGTTTGCGCATCTCTGAATTAATTACTTTGCAAATGATCAATATCAATCTTCGCCAGGGCGTGGTTCGAGTAGTCGGTAAAGGCAATAAAGAACGTTTAGTGCCCATAGGCGAAACCGCTTTAGACTGGTTGCAGCGGTACATCCAAGATGCGCGGCAGCAACTGCTGCCTGCCGGTGGCAGCGTGCTGTTTCCGAGTCGCCTGGGCCGCACCATGACTCGGCAAACGTTTTGGCATGCAATAAAGCGTTACGCAGTCGCAGCGGGTATCAATAAAGACATCTCACCGCACACCCTACGTCATGCATTTGCGACTCATCTTGTGGATAATGGAGCTGACCTGCGCGCGGTGCAGATGATGCTCGGACACAGTGATTTATCCACTACCCAAATCTATACCCACGTGGCGCGACAGCGCTTGCAAGCGTTATTGCGAGAACATCACCCGCGGGGTTAAAACAAGGCGCTTCACCCGACCGCAGGGACAATCAACAGGAGATTCAACCGTGTCGTTTTGCACAGACCTTGCGCGCATCAGCGTTCTGCTGACATCGTCAATTTTTTTCGCCATGTCATCCGTCAGCACTGTTGCAGCAACCGATGAGGCGCTGGCAGCTGGTCGGGCTTTAGCGGAGCGCCTGCAGGAATTGCGCCCGGGTATTCCTATCGAAAATATTGCACCGATCGACATTCCTGGGATGTATGCCATAGAGCTCTCCGGTGGCGCCACCTTGTACGGCACGGCCGATGGCAAGCATTTTTTTAGCGGCGATTTGTTTGCGGTAGCAGATGACTTATTGAACCTGTCGGAACGCAGGCGCGACGAAAAACGCAAAATCTTGATGGCACAGCAGTCTGTAGAAGAAATGATTGTATTTCCTGCGGCCGCAAAACGACTGGGCTACATTCAGGTATTCACTGACGTTGATTGTGGTTACTGTCGTAAGTTGCACGACGAGATGGCGCAATTGAATGAGCTTGGCATCGAAGTAAGATACCTGGCGTATCCGCGCGGCGGGACACAATCTGATACCTACAGCAAGATGGTTTCTGCGTGGTGTGCGAAAGCTCCGCAAGGCGCGATCACCCAGCTCAAGGCTGGGCAAGGCATCGCAACCGCGACTTGCCAGAACCCAGTGGCTGATCAGTTCGCTTTGGGTCAACAGATTGGCATTAATGGTACGCCGGCAATCGTGCTTGCTGACGGTCGTTTGTTGCCAGGCTACCTGCCCGCGGAGCGACTCGCCGCGGTAGTGCTGGGTGAATAGACGCGCTGCGTCGTTAGTCGCTAAGGGAGACTAGATTGAAACAGATTTCTGTGGGCATAGCAGGGCTTGGAACCGTTGCCCAGGGTGTTCTCGAATTGCTTGCCGCCAATCGCGACCTGATTCGACAGCGCAGCGGTGTCGAGGTGAATGTAGTGCGGGTTGCCAGTCGTCGAGCAAAACCTGAGGTCGACTTACTAGGCGCCGATTTTTCGACCAACGTTATGGATCTGCTTAGCGATCAGCGAGTCGACGTTGTGGTAGAGCTGATCGGCGGTGAGCGGTTGGCCAAAGAGTTAATTGTTGGCGCCACAGCAGCAGGAAAAGCGGTGGTCACCGCCAACAAAGCAGTTATTGCGCTGCATGGTAACGATCTTTCGCAACAGCATTTGCGTTATGAAGCTGCTGTTGCTGGAGCAATTCCGATTATACAAGCGCTGCAAAAAGGACTGGTCGGCAATCGCTTCAGCGGATTAAGTGGCATCATCAATGGCACTTGCAACTACATGTTGTCGGCGATGGAAGACGAGGGGGTAGGCTTTGACGATATATTGCAGCGCGCCCAAGCCCTAGGTTACGCCGAGGCAGACCCGACCTTTGACGTGGACGGCATTGATGCGGCGCACAAGCTCACCATTTTAATGGCGTTGGCGTTCGGCACCGGATTTGAATTCCCTAAAGTCTACATTGAGGGGATAAGAGCAATCACCCCGGTAGACATCGGTTATGCAGCGGAACTCGGCTACCGCATAAAGCACTTGGGGATATTACGCAATACTGCTGTGGGCATTGAGGCACGAGTGCATCCCGCTTTAGTGCTGCAGAGCGAACTCGTGGCCAATGTGAATGGTGTACTGAATGCGGTGCAAGTGGTGTCAGATGCTGCGGGCAAACCACTTTTCAGTGGCCCTGGTGCCGGTGGTGCGGCGACGGCGTCGGCAGTAGTTGCCGACATCGTTGCATGGGCTGAGGGCGCTGCGACATCAGCGACGACGACATCTGCCGTACCGGTGCTCTCGATAGAGCAGGTGAGTAGTTCGTATTACTTGCGCATCCCCAGTCGCAACGAACCCGGCGTGTTTGCCGAGGTGGCGCAAATCCTATCCTCTTACGACATCAGCATAGATGCAGTGATTCAAAAGGATGGCCACGAACAAGGTGACTTGGTAGATATTGTGTTGTTAACCCAAGAAATTCTCGAAGCGCGCATGAATCAAGCTGCAACAGAGCTGCAAGCGTTGGCCAGCGTTACCGGTGAGGTGATGCGAATTCGAGTCGCGCCTCAGGACTGAAGCAGCAGTAGCGTTGTGCAGATTGTCACTCGCAAGGTAAGCAGCGGCGCTCTAGCCGTTGCTGATCCGCTCATTGAACGACTCTATCTTAGCCGCGGGGTGACCCAGATTGGTGAAACTCAGAAAAACCTTCAGGCGCTGCTGTCGCCGCTGGGTTTAATAGACATAGAAAAAGCCGCAGCGCGCCTGGCAGATGCAGTAACGGCGCAAGAAAAGATTGTTATTGTTGGGGACTACGACGCTGACGGCGCAACTTCGGTGGCGCTGTGCACATTGGCGCTCGCTGCTATGGGCGCAGAGCAGGTGGACTTTTTGGTGCCGGACCGGTTCCGTTTTGGTTACGGCCTCTCCACCGAAATCGTCGCGTTGGCGCGCTTGAAGTCACCGGATCTCATCATAACTGTGGATAACGGAATCGCCAGCGTGCAAGGTGTCGCTGCAGCCAATGCGGCTGGTATGGACGTGATTGTTACCGACCACCATCTGCCTGGCGCCGAATTGCCGGATGCCTATGCGGTCGTCAATCCAAACCGTCGCGATTGTAACTTTGCGAGTAAATCCATGGCCGGCGTTGGGGTCGCGTATTACTTAATGAGCTGGTTGCGGCACACGCTGCGGCAACGCGGTTGGTTTGATCCAAAGAACAGGGCAGAGCCGAATCTTGGGCAGTTTTTAGATTTGGTAGCGCTTGGCACAATCGCCGATGTGGTGCCGTTGGACCACAACAACCGGATTTTAGTGCACCAGGGGCTGTTGCGCATGCGGCGCGGTCATACGCGCGCGGGCATTCGGGCTTTGGTAGCGTTAGGCAAACGCGACTTAACCCATCTCAGCGCCCAGGACCTAGGTTTTGCTGTGGGACCGCGATTGAATGCCGCAGGTAGACTCGACGATATGAGCGTCGGCATTCGCTGCCTGCTCGAAGATGATGCAGTGATAGCTGGGCAGCTGGCGCGACAATTGGACGCGTTGAATCAAGATCGACGCGAGATAGAGCAAGGCATGGTTGCCGATGCAGAGCTGCTACTGGCCCAGGATCGAAGTCTCGACGAAGCCATGGGGGTGGCGGTATACCACGACCAATTCCATCAGGGTGTAGTGGGTATTGTCGCGGGACGGTTGCGCGAGAAGTTGCATCGTCCGGTTATTGTTTTTGCCGACGCATCCGACCACGGGCATGCTGAGATCAAGGGTTCCGCGCGGAGTATTGAAGGGCTCAACATCCGTGATGTTCTCGACGCCATAGCGACACAATACCCGGGACTGTTGACGAAGTTTGGTGGCCACGCCATGGCGGCAGGATTGAGCATTAAACGGGTGCACTTTGAGCGTTTCCGCAGCGTTTTTAATCGTATGGTCGCAGATTCGGTGAACGCCGATATGCTCAGTGCAAAGTGTGTAACCGATGGTGAATTGGCAGAGCAGCAACTAACGCTGGACACTGTGCAGACATTGGCAAGTGCGGGGCCTTGGGGTAATGGTTTTCCCGAACCAACATTCTGCGACGAGTTCGACATTATCAGCCAACGAGTTGTCGGTGCTGTGCATTTGAAGTTGGTGTTGCGACTGGGCGAGCGTCTAGTAGACGCGATAGCTTTTCGACAAGCGCCGTTAGCGGCTGGGATAACGCGTATNCGCGTGGTGTNTCGNCCAGCTNGTAATNACTATGGANATNCCCCGACACTACAGTTGGTGGTGGAGTACATTGAACCTTTAGCTTAGACTCCGCGCTGCTTTTAAGGCGGTGTTTAGGCCGCATAACCTAGACCGATACCAATGCCAGAAATAACTTCTATTCGTGAACGAATAAAGGATTTAAGCGATCGAGATTTAGCCCTTCGGGGGTATCTTTGACTTCGCTGAAAAGCGCGAACGCCTACAGGAAGTAGAACTTGAACTGGCTGATTCTGAGGTCTGGAACGATCCGCAACGAGCGCAACTGCTTGGGCGTGAGCGCTCTGAGCTAGAACACATTGTTGGCGTTTTAGCGTCTTTCACCGAGTCCCTGAGCGATTTTGCCGACCTTGCAGAGCTAGCAAGCGACGATCACGACGACGCCACTCTCGATGAAGTCGCACAAGAACTAGACGGCCTAGAAGAACGTCTCGCAGCCCTTGAGTTCCGGCGAATGTTTCAAGGCGATATGGACAGCGCAAATTGTTTTTTAGAAATCCAGTCTGGCTCCGGCGGCACGGAGGCCCAAGACTGGGCAGACATGTTGTTGCGGATGTATTTGCGCTGGGCAGAGAAGCGTCAGTTTACTGTACGGGTTACCGAGTTATCGCCCGGCGACGTTGCCGGGGTCAAGAGCGCTACCGTGCAAATCTCGGGCGAATACGCCTATGGTTGGCTACGCACTGAAACNGGCGTTCACCGCCTGGTGCGAAAGTCGCCATTTGACTCTGGCAATCGGCGACATACCTCATTTGCTTCNGTGTTCATAGCGCCGGAAATTGATGACGACATCGAAATTGATATTAATCCGGCGGACGTAAGGGTTGACACTTATCGCGCTAGCGGCGCTGGTGGGCAGCACGTTAATCGAACGGATTCGGCGGTACGCCTCACTCATTTGCCCACCAATACGGTCGTCCAGTGTCAGAGCGAACGCTCTCAACACCAAAATAAAGACAACGCATACAAGCAACTGCGCGCGAAATTATATGAGTTAGAGTNGCAGCAGCGCCGTGCCGAGCAACAGGCAATAGAAGACTCTAAAGCAGATATCGGCTGGGGTAGTCAGATCCGNTCGTATGTGCTGGATCAGTCAAGAGTGAAAGATCTGCGCACGCAAGTTGAGCGNACCGATCCAAGCGCTGTGCTTGATGGTGATATTGATGGATTCATTGAAGCGAACCTGAAAGCTGGATTATAAGAATCGCAGCAGCATAGCCCAGTAAGACCGAGTAAAGAGACAGAGTATGAGTGAAGAACGAGACGTTCTAGTAGCGCGCAAAGCAAAGATGCAAAGCTGGCAGCAAGCGGTGGGTACCTATCCGAATCAATTCCGGCGGCAAGATCTTGCTGCACAGCTACTCGCGCGTCACGACGCTGATGACAAGGTGGCCCTTGCTGAAGCCCAGGTTGCCACGTCGGTGGCCGGGCGCATTATGTTACGCCGGGTCATGGGCAAAGCGAGCTTTATCACTTTGCAAGATGTTTCTGGACAAATTCAGTGCTATCTGGCGAAGAATAATCTCGGCGATGAGNTCTANGAAGGATTTACCCAACATTGGGAGATGGGTGACATTGTGGGTGTGCAAGGCGTACTCATGCGCACGAACAAAGGTGAATTGTCGGTGCAAGCCGAAAACATAGTACTGCTAAACAAGACNTTGCAGCCGTTGCCNGAGAAGTTTCATGGGTTAACGGACCAAGAAACTCGTTATCGGCAGCGCTATGTCGACTTGATAAGTAACGCCGAAAGCCGNCACCTATTTCAGACTCGATCAAAAATAATTCACCGTTTGCGCCAATATTTCGTGGAGCGCGATTACCTAGAGGTGGAAACGCCGATGATGCATAGCATCCCTGGTGGTGCGACCGCTCGACCGTTCACTACCCATCACAACGCACTAGATATGCCGCTGTATTTGCGTGTGGCGCCAGAATTATTCTTGAAGCGATTGGTAGTAGGCGGATTCGAAAGAGTGTTTGAAGTGAATAGGAACTTTCGCAATGAAGGCTTGTCGACTCGACATAACCCCGAATTCACGATGTTGGAGTTTTATCAGGCCTATGCCGACTACACAGACTTGATGACACTAACAGACGAGTTATTGGCAATGCTGGCCACCGATGTTTTGGGAACCACACAGTTTTCTTATCAAGGCACTGATCTGNATGTGGCNAAACCCGCGCTGCGAATCAGCATGGCTGAATCACTGGTACGTTTTGGCGGCGTGCACGAGTCGGCATTGGACAATGAGTCCGATTTGCGGGACTTATTGCAACAACAAGGCGTCGAGGCAAAAGACGAATGGGGTCTGGGAAAGTTGCAAATGGAGCTCTTTGAAGCGCGGGTAGAAAGTACCCTGGAGCAGCCGACCTACATTACCGAGTACCCTGCGGAAGTGTCACCGTTGGCGCGGCGCAATGATGACAATCCAGCAATCACCGANCGCTTTGAACTGTTCATATGTGGCCGCGAATATGCCAATGGATTCTCTGAGTTAAACGACCCAGTTGACCAAGCCGCACGCTTCCAAGCGCAAGCGGAGCTGAAATCTGCGGGTGATAATGAGGCCATGCACTTTGATCAAGACTACATTACGGCGTTGGAATATGGACTGCCGCCGACGGCCGGCGAGGGCCTAGGGATAGANCGCCTCGTCATGTTGCTGACCGATGCGCCATCGATACGCGATGTNTTGTTGTTCCCGCTGATGCGCAATAGCTAACCCATANAGCATGCGGCCGGTACAACTCGAGGCGTCGTGGCTGGCACTATTGGCGGNTCAATTTGAGTTGCCGTATATGCGGCAGNNGCGNGNGGTTTTTGTTAGCACAGAAACGCGCGGGTAAAGTTGTGTATCCTGCCGGCGAGAGTATGTTCGCTGCGCTAAACCGGCTTTCGGTGCAGCGCGTTAAGGTCGTTATCATCGGTCAAGATCCCTATCACGGAGCAGGTCAGGCCCACGGCTTGAGTTTCTCAGTGCCACCTTCTGTGCCGNTGCCACCATCGTTGCGCAANATNTTTACCGAGATCGAACAAGACGTTGGTTGTCNGGGGCTAGTCGCGCAAGGAAATGGCGATCTTTCGCCATGGGCAGATCAAGGGGTGTTACTGCTCAACGCGGTGCTGAGTGTTGAGGCCAATGCTGCTGCGTCGCATCAAGGCAAGGGCTGGGAGCAATTTACTGATGTNTTAGTACAGCGCTTAGCAACACAGCGTTCTGGTTTGGTGTTTCTGTTGTGGGGCAGTTATGCGCAGAAAAAAGCTGCGGTTGTAGACGCTAACGNGCACCTATTGCTGAAAGCGCCGCACCCATCGCCGCTNTCTGCGCATCGAGGTTTTTTTGGCTGTCGGCATTTTTCGCAAGCGAACGCTTATCTCGAAGAGCGCGGTGAGACACCGNTTGATTGGAGCCGCACAGGCTGAGGGAGATTAATTATGAGTGCCACAGAGGGTTTGTTGGTTGCGGAACAGTTGACGACAAGTGGTTGCGTGCTGGGGTGCTTAACGCTTGATGCACCAACCAGTTTGAATGCGCTAACACTGGATATGATTCGCGGCATGGACACAGCACTTCAAGGCTGGCGTGGTCGCGACGAGGTGGTCGCGGTTGTACTGCTCGGTAGCGGCCCGAAAGCATTTTGTGCGGGCGGCGATATCCAAGCTCTGTATCGATCTTGTGTAGCGAACCAACAAGCAGGCGCCGAAGTGGATNGTTATGCGCGAAGCTTCTTCACAGAAGAATATCAACTTGATTTGNTACTACACGAATATCCAAAGCCGGTAATTGCGGTCGGTCATGGTGTGGTCATGGGCGGCGGCTTTGGTTTGCTGTCCGCGTCTAAATTTCGAGTATTGACTGAGCGCTCTCGCCTGGCGTTCCCGGAAATTACCATCGGTCTGTTTCCTGACGCGGGTGGCAGTTGGGTGCTGCGTAACTTGGCGTTGCCNGTAGCTGGATTTTTAGGCCTTACGGGCAGTCAATTGAATGCNCGGGACGCATTGCAANTGGGAATAGGGACGCATGTAATCGACGATGCGAGCCGCGAAGAGTTACTGGCTNAACTGGCGCGGTTGCCGTGGAGTTTGGGCGCGCATGAGGCTAATGCGACACTGGTGGAACAAACCCTCGCTGCGGCTCATAGGCCACCCCAGGATTTGCCTAGTGAGTTAGCACAGTTGCCAGATTGGCAGATTTCGGTAANCGATCTGCCGGCGACCGTAAAGGCATTACAGGCTCTAGCGGGTAGATCCACGTGGATCGATAAGGGGCTAGCGAATTTTGCAANAGGTTGCCCAACCACNGCAGCCATCGTGCTCGAACAACTGCGTCGGGTACCGGCCATGAACTTGGCTCAGAGTTTTGCAATGGAATTGAGTATTGCCACGCGGTGTGCCGAGCTAGCAGACTTTCCAGAGGGCGTTAGGGCNCTNTTAATAGANAAAGATGGCCAGCCAAAGTGGCAGCATGCAGACGTTACCAGGGTGCCGAAAGAGCATGTTCTTAGTCACTTTTCGAAGTTGTAGCCCCGGGCCTTATAGGCGGGTAACCCAAAGCCCGTGTTGCGCACCGATCATGACAACATCGCCTTTAACGCCGTCGAGCGTGAGTGACTGCCCCAGTGTCACAGCAACATTCGAAGCAGCGGCGAGGTTGAAAATATCTAACCCGCGTTTTACCGCACCACGGAACTGGGCTCGAGCAACAACTTCCTGACCAAGGTAACAACCTTTGTCGAAGTCAACGGCGCCGAGTTCCTCGAGACCGAGCATTTGTGGCAGGTGTTGTGCGGAGCAAGGCTGTTGCAGCAGCACCATGCGCTGTCCGATGAGACGTTCGTTGATGTCTTCAGAGACATCGATGTTGCCTGGTGACACAGCAGAGTCTTGCAGCAGCAGCTGCCAGCCGGGCAACAAGGGGACACCAATCGCGTCAGCCGTCGTGGTGACATGAACAAAATCTTCACCCTCTTCAAGCTTACACTTAGAGAACTGTAAATAGGGCTTGAGGTAATCTCTGAACAGCTGTTGCACCGAGCGATGCATCACTAAGCCGATGCCGTCAGCAAGCTCTATTGCCCAGCCGTTAGTAACCACGCGGCCTTGTAAAGAGCAAACAGCAAATGGCGTACAAGCGTTGGCATTTATGCGGTCGGTGTTGCAGGTAACGTAACCCTGTAAAAACTCTTTAACGGCGAAGCCGGTGAGTTTAAGCATGCAGGCGTCTTGCCAAGTGTTCAAAGGTAGTTCTCGTACAACAACGGTAGAAATAGACTGCCTGATCGGCAACAACAATTGCAATAACCTNAGAGTCAGAGGATGTGATGGTAGTAACGGATTTGAAACACATATATTGGCGCAGNCGTCGGGGCATGCTTGAGCTCGAACTGCAGTTGATCCCCTTTGTGCGTGACCACTATGCGGATTTAAGCGAGCAGGAGCAGCGCTGTTACGAGCAGATGCTTGATCTGGAGGACTGGCAGCTATTTGACTGGGTTCAGGGTCGCGAGATCCCGGAAGACCCGCTGGTTAAACAGCTCGTTGATAAGATCATCGCAACCCCAGCGTCGCCGGCCACAGTATTCTGATCGTGAGCAGTAGCGATCCCCTGACCGNGCAGNTCTTAATTCCCACGCGGTTTGGCGCAATGCGTTTTGGCGTTGCGCTGGTAATCAGCTTGGTTTTGGAATACACCGGTTGGCGCCTACTGGGCGTTAGCGGCAGCGGTCTTATGGTGCCCCTATGTCAGCGTCTGTTGTGGGCAGCGCGCCCTGGCCGTAGCAGTGCCTTGTGTCTGCCGAAAGCCCAAGAGCAACACTCGCAGCTANGCAACAGCATAGACGCGCGGCNTTTACGGCAGTTTTGGCAAATGCCGTGGGCGGTTTGTTTCTGTACAGATGGCGCTGCGCCCCAATGGTTATTTCGCGATGAAGTCAGCCGCGCCACGTTTGTTCAATGCTGTCGCGAAGCGCATTTGGCGTTGAGCAGCAACCCTGGTGGCAAGCCTTCCTAGCCTTATCCGCACAAATCATGCGGGTTTTAGGGGAATGTACCGGATGGTTGCATGACATTCAGATCATCCAGACTACCCGGAAACAGAATGGTGTCTTGAGCGTTGGGGTCTTGCTCTGGGTGGTCCAAAGTAAAATGCAATCCTCGGCTCTCCCGGCGCTGCAATGCTGAGCGCACAATTAAATCTGCTACATGCAGAAGATTGCGCAACTCAATAAAATCGCTAGTGATCGTATAGTTGGCGTAGTAGTCGGCGACTTCCTGCTTTAAGAGATCAATCCTATGCTGGGCGCGCTGCAGCCGCTTGTCCGTTCGCACAATGCCAACGAAATCCCACATAAAGCGCCGTAACTCGTCCCAGTTATGCGCAATGATGACGCTCTCGTCAGAGTCGCGAACTCTAGATTCGTCCCATTTCGGTATATATGGAACGCTTGATGGTCGCTCGAGTTGGGTTTTGATTTTATTGGCTGCGCGCCGCGCGAACACCAAGCATTCCAGCAGCGAATTGCTGGCCAAGCGATTCGCTCCGTGTAGGCCAGTACAACTGGCTTCACCAACGACATAGAGGTGTGGCAGATCCGATCGACCGTCCATGTCGACGACGACGCCGCCACAGGAATAGTGCGCTGCGGGTACAACCGGAATAGCGTCTTGGGTTATATCGATTCCCAGCTCGCTACATTTCTCTGCGATGTTAGGGAAGTGCGCATTGATAAAGTCGGCCGAGCGGTGGCTAATGTCTAAGTACACGCAGTCCGCACCGATGCGTTTCATTTCGTGGTCGATTGCGCGGGCCACAATGTCCCTTGGAGCCAGTTCTGCTCGCTCATCAAAGCGTTGCATAAAGCGATCGCCGTTCGGTAAACGCAAAATACCGCCCTCGCCGCGAACGGCCTCAGAAATTAAAAACGATCCAGCGTGGGGATGGTACAGACACGTTGGATGAAATTGGTTGAACTCCATGTTCGCGACCCGACAACCGGCACGCCATGCCATAGCAATGCCGTCACCAGTAGAGCCGTCAGGATTGCTGGTGTACAGATAAACCTTGCTCGCACCGCCTGTAGCAATGACCACAAATTTCGATTGAAAAACTTCGACGCGGCCAGTGCTGCGATTCAACACGTGTGCGCCGGCACAGCGGTTTGGATGACGCCCCAGTTTAGATAAGTTGATAAGGTCGATTGCAATGCGATCNTTGAATAGTTCGATGTTTGGATGATCTAAGACTTTTTCGGTGAGNGTTTGGGTAATGGCCTTACCGGTGGCATCGGCGACATGCACCACGCGTCGATGGGAGTGGCCGCCCTCGCGGGTTAAATGTAAGTCATTGTCTTCAACATCAAAGTTGACCCCCCAGCNCGATAGCTGCTGGATGATCCGCGGCGCATCGGTAACCGTGGTCTCCACCACCGACGAATCNCATAAGCCAGCGCCTGCCTCTAAGGTGTCCGCGATATGGGCAGCGAAACTGTCTTCCGGATCTGTNACGGCGGCTACGCCGCCCTGGGCCCAATGCGAAGAGCCGGTGGTGATATCGCCCTTACATAACACGGTGACCCTGGCGCAATCAGCAAGCTGCAAAGCGGTGGCCAGTCCTGCGGCGCCACCGCCTATGATAAGGACATCGGTTGCGAATCTTTGTGACATGATCTTGTCAGCCTAGCGTGTTGCCCGCAGTATAACGACTTAATCGGGAACGATGACACCGCAGTTGGTAACCCTAAGATGCTAGAGCGCAGAGTTTTGCTGCAACGCACCACGGCTGGGCCGAAAATTGTTTCGGCAGATTCGGCATGCGTGCGCTGTCCAGGNGCTTGTTTGGGCGCTACTGCGTCTGTTGATCTTNGCGACGAGGGCGCCACNGTAGCAGAGGTAGCCATAAGTTCGACAACGTTAAACCGTTTGATTGTGCGACTGTTCGCTTTACCACTACTGGTCTTGATTGTTTTGGTNGCAGCGTTGGATGTTGTAACCAATGCTTACCCACTGTTACAAGTATTACCCCTACAGTTGGGTATATTAGCGCTGCTTGGNTTGCTGATGCTGCGATGTGGGCGGGTTCTCAATGCGAGCCTACGGCGCATTGAACAAGACTTGAAACAAGTGACCGACGCACCCAGTATGCGCAAGCGAGANAACTACAGACAGCTGCGATGGATTATTGATGACAGCGTGTCAGCTACTACAACGGACCCTTCAGNGANTAGCTCATGTGGGTCNGCGGCTCCGCGCAAAATCTATTCAAAATTGGAAATCTAAAGATCTGGCCGATTGGCGTTTATTGCNAAGCGCAGCAAGTATCCAGAACAATCACAAGAACCTGCTTAGAGACGGAATATGACGGCACCCTCACCTTTACTACCGCAAAACATCCGCTTAGACATTCTGCGCTGGCTTGCCGCTGTGGTGTTTATGTCGGTCTTTGGCGCCGCAGCGCAAGCCGCACAACTGCCAGATTTTACCGATTTAGTGAAGGCTAACGAAGCTGCTGTTGTGAACATTAGCACGGTAGGCGAGGCGCGTAACCGAATGAACCGAGGCGGGCCGCGCAGTGACCAACTAGAAGAATTCTTTCGCCGTTTCGGACCGCCACGCGAGCGCGAAAATCAGCCTCGACTGCGTCCCCGTTCGTTGGGCAGTGGTTTTATTGTCGATAGTGACGGCTTCATTATGACGAATAATCACGTTGTCGAAGGCGCCGAGAAAATCATGGTACGCCTGAGCAATCGAGAAGAGTACGAAGCTGAATTGGTCGGCACAGATCCGCGCTCGGACTTAGCGTTACTGAAGGTANACACNGATAAAAGACTGCCGTCGTTGAAAATTGGTGACTCGGACAAGCTCGAAGTAGGTGAATGGGTGCTGGCGATCGGGTCACCGTTTGGCTTCGACTACTCGGTCACNGCTGGCATTGTCAGCGCCAAAGGACGCAGTTTGTCGAATCCGCAAACGGGTAACTACGTGCCATTTATTCAGACTGACGTGGCGATCAATCCGGGTAATTCCGGTGGCCCGTTGTTCAACCTTAAAGGCGAAGTGGTTGGCATAAACTCGCAAATCTACTCCAATTCTGGTGGCTTNATGGGGGTNAGTTTTGCGATCCCGATAGAGATGGCTATGGACGTGGTCAAGCAGCTGAAAGAGAACGGTCGGGTGTCTAGAGGTTGGTTGGGCGTTGAGATTTTAGAAGTGAGCCGAGATNTAGCGCTNAGTTACGGCCTGGATCGTCCGCGTGGGGCGCTGGTTGCACGGGTGATGGAAGACAGTCCAGCAGCTGCGGCGGGNGNACAAGAAGAAGACATCATTGTCGAGTTTAACGGCCAAGACATAGAGCGCTCCGGCGAGTTGCCGCACTACGTAGGTCGCGCGCCGGTCGGTGAACCGTCGCGCTTTACCGTCATCCGCGGTGGCAAAAAGCAGAAACTGACGGTAACCATTGGTGAACTGCCAGAGCAGGCTGGTGTGCCTGGGCGATCTGCTCCCGCTTCCCCGGACAACCAGCTCGGCCTTACTTTCCGCGACTTGACCGCTCAGGCGAAAGAACAGCTAGGTGTCGATGCGGGTGTAGAAGTAATTGCGGCGCGGGGTTTGGCTGCAGAGGCGGGTCTAATGCCACGAGATATTATCTTACGTATGCAGACCCGGCCCGTAGAGGATGCCGAGACATTGACCGACATCATCGCAGACGTCGAGCCGGGCAGCATTGTGCCAATCCTGGTGATGCGTCAGCAGCGACGCATCTTCATAACACTGAAGGTGCCAGAAGAGGATTGAGCCTATGGTCGCCGCTCTGCTGATCATCACGGTGCTGAGCGCTTGGCTTTGCCACAAGTTAGCCAAAGCGCGGCATCGTCAGGCATGGTTATGGATCTGCCTGGCCACGCTGCTTGGCCCGATCGCAGTGATTGTGCTGCTGTGGTTACCCGAGAGCACCGCAACCCAACCGCGGAACCCATAGTGACTTCGGCGTGCGCGCGCTTCATAGCATCTCGTGTATGGGATAAACTGCGGCTCCTTTGCGAACGCAGCTACCCGTGCCTATAAATCAGCGCATCCGAAATTTTTCAATAATTGCCCACATCGATCACGGTAAGTCGACCCTGGCCGATCGTTTTATCCAAATGTGTGGTGGACTCAGTGATCGCGAGATGGCTGAGCAAGTGCTGGATTCCATGGATCTGGAGCGCGAACGGGGCATAACGATCAAGGCCCAATGCGTGACTTTGGAATATCTACACGCCGACGGTGAGCGCTACCAGCTNAATTTTATTGATACTCCGGGCCATGTTGACTTTAGTTATGAAGTGTCACGATCGCTAGCNGCCTGCGAGGGTGCGTTGCTTGTGGTCGACGCAGCTCAGGGGGTCGAAGCTCAGTCCGTGGCGAATTGTTATACCGCTATCGAACAGGGACTGGAGGTAATTCCGGTACTCAACAAAATTGATTTGCCGCAAGCGGAGCCAGAGCGCGTGGCCGGCGAGATCGAGGATATCATCGGCTTAGATGTTACAGATATCCATCAAGTCAGCGCCAAGACCGGGCTTGGGGTCGACGCTGTTCTTGGGCTTTTGGTTGAACAAGTGCCACCGCCAGAGGGCGATGACAGTGGTGATTTGCAGGCACTGATTATCGATTCTTGGTTTGATAACTACCTAGGGATTGTATCCCTGGTGAGAGTTGTTGAAGGGCGCTTAAACAAGGGTGATAAAATCATNGTTAAGTCCACTGGGCGAGCTCATTCAATTGATCAGCTCGGTCGTTTCACACCCAAGCGGATGCCAGACAAGAGCCTCGGAGCCGGCGAGGTAGGNTATGTGGTCGCGGGCATTAAAGACATTACCGGAGCGCCAGTTGGCGACACGTTGGTGTCCGCTAAGTCGCCAGATGTACCTCAGNTACCTGGCTTTAGCAAAGTCAAACCGCAGGTCTATGCGGGGCTNTTTCCTGTGACCTCGGACGACTTTGAGTCTTTCCGCGAGGCGCTAGAAAAACTCGTGCTCAATGATGCGTCGTTATTTTACGAACCCGAGTCATCGGATGCCCTGGGCTTCGGCTTCCGTTGCGGATTTCTGGGCATGCTGCATATGGAAATCGTGCAGGAACGATTGGAGCGCGAGTATGGACTCGACTTAATTACTTCGGCGCCAACGGTTGTCTACGAAGTGGAGCTGAACGACGGATCAATTCGGCAAGTTGATAATCCGTCGCGGTTGCCGACCAATTATCGGCAAATGCGCGAGCCCATTGCCGACGTCAACATATTAACGCCACAAGAGTATGTCGGCGGCATCATGTCGTTATGTGTCGAACGGCGTGGCGTACAAAAGAATATGCATTTTTCTCAGGGCCAAGTGTCAATGCATTGGGAAATGCCAATGAACGAAGTCGTCATGGATTTTTTCGATCGGCTGAAGTCAGTAAGTCGTGGATTTGCCTCATTAGACTACGCGTTTGCGCGTTTTGAGGCGGCGAAATTAGTAAAGCTAGACATTCTTATTAATGGTGATCGTGTGGATGCCCTCGCGAGCATTGTGCACAAAGACCAGGCGCAGGGGCGCGGGCGCAGCTTGGCCGAAAAAATGAAAGAGCTGATCCCCCGTCAAATGTTCGATGTGGCTTTGCAAGCGGCCATTGGCGGCCAGGTTATTGCTCGGCAAACAGTAAAAGCGCTGCGCAAAAACGTTACCGCTAAGTGTTATGGCGGGGACATCACGCGCAAGAAAAAGCTTCTAGAAAAGCAGAAAGAAGGCAAAAAGCGCATGAAGCAA
>NHET02000095.1 GCA_002170355.2 Gammaproteobacteria bacterium TMED92 | reverse complement strand
TGGTCGGCCACGATTGGGGTGCTGGCGTTGGTTGGGCAACGGTGTTGGCGGATCAAAGTCGGATAATCAGCTGGACCGCGTTGTCTATCGCCCATCCTGCAGCATTTCAAGAAGCACTAGAAAGTGACCCTGATCAACAATCCCGCAGCGGCTATTTCGCGCTGTTTCAAATGCCAATGGTTCCTGAAACTTTATTTAGTTTTAGCGACTTTGCTTTATTGCGGGGCGCCTATACTGGTATGTCTGCTGAAAAGATCGAGGACTACATCAACGTACTGAGTGAACCTGGCGCCCTATCTAGCGCACTGAATTGGTACCGCGCTATGGGTGAAGTGGCCCTGTTGGGTGATGCGCCGCCGACCATGGACGTTTTCGTGCCAACACTATTTGTTTGGGGCAACCAGGACGCGGCAGTGGGGCGTAGGGGCACCGAGTTGATGGCTGATTACATGCAAGGACCNTACGCGATCATCGAACTGGATGCCGGCCATTGGTTGCTGAGTGAACAGCCGCAGCGCAACGTTGCAGCCATCATCGGCCATATCCAGTCTCAGTATCAAAAGTCCGATCCTTTGACACCGGAATAAACACCAGCGCACTAGAATCGCACAATAGAGCGGACTCNTAGGTTCANCGAATGTATTGTGAGCGTGCGCAGTATTCCCGCCGCAGCTTTGCATATTGGGAGCGAGGCTGACGGCNAACCTCTTAATAATGCTATACATTAGTGACTTTTTATAAGGGACAACACCATGAGGCGAGCAATCATTCTAGCGGCAGTATTGGCTGGCGTTTTCTTCACTGGGTTGGGTTTGCTCAGGGTCCCGGCGGTCCAAGACCTAATTGTNGATCGGGGNACCGCCATGGTGGCAGCGGCGAACTCTGCGTTTGTCGACTCACCAAGTCTGCGCGTATTTGTCTGTGGCAGTGCTTCGCCGCTGGGTATGGGTCAGGCCCAAGCGTGTATCGCAGTGGTTACCCCGGAGCACTTTTATGTTGTAGATTCNGGAGCCGGTTCCACCGCCAACATTACTCGCATGGCGCTACCCACCCAGCGCTTGCAGGGGTTGTTGATCACCCACTTTCATTCTGANCATATCGCGGAAATCTACGAGGTGAACCTCGCATCGTGGGTGGCCGGTCGGCCCCAACCGGTAACGGTGTTTGGTCCGAGTGGCGTTGCAACGGTAACGGACGCCGTTAACGCCGGTTATCGCCTCGATCGAATGTACCGCAGCGCGCACCATGGCATCGACTTACTGCCGCCGCAGTTGGGCGTGCTACGACATGAGACCATAGCGCCTGGCGTAATTGTCGAGGACGGCGATCTCAAAATCACAGCCTATGTAGCAGAACACCCGCCCATAGAGCCGGCGGTGGGATACCGCTTCGATTACCGTGGTCGCAGTGTGGTCATTTCTGGCGACAGCAATGTTAACAGCGATACGTTTGACATCGTTGATGGTGCAGATTTGCTGCTGCACGACGCACTGTCGTTGCCCACAGTAANAGCACTGTCTCGGGCAATGGGCGATGCGGATTCGCCTCGGCTGTCGAAAATTGTCACCGATGTCATGGATTACCACGCATCTACGGATGCACTGATTAGGCTCGGAGAAGACGCCAATGTGGACATGGTGGCGTTTTACCATTTGGTACCAGTACCGGCGAACTCCACAATCGCAGATATCTTTTTGCGTGGCGCGCCAGATAACTTTTTGCTGGCAGAAGATCTGATGTCGTTTGAATTGCCTATCGGCAGCGATGACATCATTGTTAAGCGGCCATAACGCCGATGGCGGACCGCGAATCACGTACCNGNGNGNAGCTAGGGTAGCGCATNGCGTGGTGGGCAGAGTGCTGGTTGCAAATTAACGTGTNGTAACAAACTGAGGAATAGCTGTATGAGCGCACAAATGGAAATAGACGTCTTTTGGTCTTTTCGCAGTCCGTGGTCTTATCTTGCAACAAAGCGCTTGCGCGAATGGCAGGAGCAGTACCGCTTACAAGTTAATTTTCGGGTTGTNTATCCCATCGCGATTCGTATGCCAGAGTTTTTTGATCAGGTGCAACCGCAATGGTTTTCTTACTTTGTAACCGATGTGCGCCGGGTTGCTGAGTTTTTGGGGTTGCCTTTCGCTGGCGCGAAACCTGATCCGGTCATACAACTGGTTGATGACAACGGGCGGCGCCATACGGCCCCCNCGCAGCCGTACATTCATCGCTTGACCCGGCTGGGTGTGTTGGCAGAGGAATTGGGCCGAGGTATCGAGTTTGCGGACGAAGTCTCCTCGTTGATATGGGGCGGCACCGACGGCTGGGATCAAGGGGATCTATTGGCACAAGCCACCCACAAGGCCGGCTTAGATCTAGCCGCCATGGATCAGCGCGCAATCGCCGAAGTCGATCGCTTGGAGGCGGTGATTACAACCAACCAAAACGCCCACGATGATTCTGGTCATTGGGGTGTTCCCAACTGTGTCTACAAAGGCGAAGCGTTTTTTGGTCAGGACCGCCTTGATGTTTTGCTCTGGCGCTTGCAGCAACAGGGCCTGCAATCCCGTTAAGTTTATACGGCACAGCTACCAGTAAGGGGACTACAACTGCGCGGTTTAGACGTTGTAGACTTTTTGCCTTAACAAAAGCACAAGCAACAGCGAGGCGTTCATGAAAGTAGGCGTAATTCCAGTCAACATAGGTGTTCAATCTGCGGCTCAGGTAGTGCAGACCGCGCAGTTCGTTGAATCCCTTGGTTATGAATCCGTTTGGACCTTCGAACACGTGGTGGTCCCCGTCGATTACGACTCGAAGTATCCTTACAACAAATCTGGAGANATGGGCGCAGCACCGGAAACAAACTTTGTGGATCCGCTCATTGCGCTGTCGGCTATTGCCGCGTCCACCAAAACAATTCGCCTAGCAACCGGCGTAAATATTCTCTCCCAAGTGAATCCCATATATATGGCCAAGCAGGCGGCCAGTTTAGACTTTATGTCTAACGGTCGGTTTATGCTTGGTGTCGGTATTGGTTGGCTGCGCGAAGAATTCGATGCCCTGGGTGTCCCCTTTGAGCGTCGTGGCGCGCGATTCGACGACTATGTGGCGGGCATGCGAAAAATTTGGTCCGGCGAGGTGGTGGAGCACGAGAGTGACTTTATCTCTTGGAAAGGCTTTAAGAGTTATCCCTTGCCGATCCAAAATCCGTTTCCGGTGGTAATGGGCGGTGTTAAGGGCAAAATTTTTCAGCGCACGGCGCAGCTCGGAAATGGCTGGTTTGCGCCGACTGGCGATCCAGCAGAACTGCGTGGGCACATGGAGAACCTGAAGAGAGAATGCGACGCCATTGGCCGTGACCTGTCCGAGATTGAGATCACCTGCATGTGGCCCGGTGTCGGCGGTAAAGACTTCTTAGGCGAACTGGCGGCAATAGGCATTGGTCGTGTGGTTATGCCGATGATGGGTAAAGGCGATCCCATGGAACGTTTGACGAAGGTTGCCGAAGAGGTAATCAACTAGCGATCGCGGCGAGCGTTGCGGACCGGGGCGTGACGGCTACGTCCCTCAACGGGCGATGTTACTGGCGCAACTGAGGTTCGCTACCTTGCTGCCAGGAACGCCGCAATTGGCCATGCGATCAGCCGATTTTGGCAATGCGCACTGCTGCTGAATTATCGCTGCGGGCAGCCGCCGCGTTGGCCGCAGGTCGGCGTAGGTGGCCTAAAAGGCGCTGGCCACCCTGCGGGCGAACTGTTTACGTACCAATGGCACATTTGAGATGGTCTGGGCGCCTACCCTAAGCACCATGGTGTTGTCGCCGGTTGGCACAAATTGCAAGGCAAAGTCACCGCTAGCGCCTTCCACGGTTTCGAAGCGGCCGGTCATTTTCGGACCCTCTTCGGCCGTGAAGTCCCAGCGTCCAGACGTCACCGCACCGACATAGTTTGTTGCCGACATGGTGATTTCGTGCGTTTTCGGGTCTACCCGTATGAGTCCTATGTTTGCCCCATTTTGATCGATGGTGGTCATCTCGAGTAGTTGATTCTCTATTTTCCATTTCAGACTGACACGAAACTCGCCTAGGGTGCCTTGATCAACCCAATCTCCGAGCACCTGGCTCCAGCCGCTGTCGCGCAGCATTTCGCCTAGATTGGGCGCCGCTGCGGGCTCTGCATCGGCACTGACGTGGAAGATAAAGTCATTGCTCATCATCCCGCCTGGAGTTTGTAACTGCAGTAGATGCATGCCCGTAGGGGGCGTCTCGGCCAGCTCTATGCTTATGACTTCGTCATCATGCAAGGTGACAGCACCCTCGGTGCGGCGGCCGTTAATGATGACATGGGCATCCGCACTAACGTGGCGTGCACTCAAACGCATGGTTAGGGCGTCGGCATGAAGTTTTGGAAACACCTGGGGGCCACTCTGCTGTTCGATTGGGCTAAGTGTCCAAAGTGCGGGTTGTGGATGGTCAGCATCAGTTTTCACACCGTGATGGGCGGTTAAGGTGCCGACGAATTGGCCGCTTTTGGCCATGGCAAACAGTTGTTCTCGTGAATAACGAATGGTGCCGGCGCTATAGCCATTGTCGGCATAGGCCAACGTCACCGGTATTGATGAGTTCGCGTCGATAAACACGCCATGGGCCACCAGTACTATTGCTTGCTCATCGGCTGATTGCTCAAGAGCGCTTACCAGCTCAGCAGTTATTGCATCTGTCATGGATTGCTGGCTCAGAGTAACTTGTCGCGCGAACGAACCAGAGAAGCCGGTACTGTGCTCAAGCACCATATCCCAGACAGGATCGAACTCGGTGCGCTGGCCCCAGCTGAAACGCCAAATTTCGCGTTCCGGAATACCTTGCTCTGCTAACGCGGCAAAGGGCGGTAGTGTGACCATGTTGATGCGCCCTTGCGGCAAGATCAAAAAGCGGTCATAGGCTCCGCGCCATGTTGGGGTGTCCATGCCTATCGTAGGATGGTTGGTACTGACCATGTGCGGAAACCGATGGCAGTCGCCGCATACGTCGCGGCGGCCTACGCCATTGCCGTCGATATGGAATAATCTAAAACCATCTTTGGCGCGCTGACTTGGCTCGTTGTCGTAAGGGCGACGTTGCGCGGGCGGGTAGGGCACATTCAACAAAAACACCGACATGTCATCGCGTTCAGCAGCAGACAACAAGCCGCGCTTGCCTTCGTTGTTAGCAATAGTCTCGCCGACCAAGTGCATAGTGCTGCCTAAGCTGCCATCAATAAGGTTGCGCGTCGAGGTCGTTTGATCGTCAACGTCGCTATTGGGGGGCACATGACTGTCCGTGTTGGCCGAGTTAGGCCCGCCGTAAGGATCCCCAGGGATACCATCCCAGTGATACGGCTCGGTGTCGCGTAGACCACGAATGGGCATCGTGGTGCGCGGTTGAATCTGGTTGCCGCCGGTGACTATGGGCGTATCAAGTACCCACAGTAGTTGATCGGTATGGCCGTCTGGATGACAACTGGCGCAGGCAAAGGTACCGGTGGTAGAGGCCGTAGCAGTTTCGAATGCCTTACGCCCGCGTTTAACGGTAGGGTGGGTTGGGTCTGCCAGCGTCACAGTGGCAACGACGTTTGGGTTTGCGGTGTCAGACACATCCACTAAAGAAACCGTGTTTTCGACCGCGTTGAGTACCCAAGCATCAGCTGCGCGCCCCTGAGCGTCACTCACTAAGGCGACGCCGCGGGGTACCGCGTCGACGTCTACGCGGCCAAGTATCGCGCCGCTGTCTGCATCTATTGTCACCAATTTATCAGAGCCGGCGGCGGCGACGACCAAGGTAGTATCGTCAGAACTTATGCTTATACCGTAAGGCGTAGCCAAGGCAGTGCCTGGTTGCGGCTGTGCTGGGGGCAGTGGCTCGAGATCGATAAAGGTTGGGCTTACTGGGTCGCCGGTTTGTATATCTACCCGGGTAACTCGATTCAAAAAGGCTCGGTTGAGCATTTCCGCAAGACCGTGTTGTTTTGTGCCAGCGCGTCCATTGACGTCGTTGCGAGCGTCTGTCTGGGCAATAAAAACCCGTCCCTTGGAGTCAACGGTAAGTCCGTACAACAGTGTTCCGAGGGTGTCGACGGTCTGTATTAGTTCGTCTGTTTCGGTGTCGAACACATACAGATCGCGATCTGGCATGTCCGGATGTTTGACGATGTCGAGCACGTGACCTAACGACAACTTGCTGTTAGTAACAATGGAATGGGCAACGGCGTCGAAAGTGACTAAGTCGCCGTCGATCGCGTCTTTCATACCGCCCGACAACTGGGTTTTATTATTTGACTCAAATGGCAGCACGTACAACTTGCCGTCGCGCACTGAAATAGCTCGGGGATCTTGTGCGGTAATGTTCAGTCGCTTAGTTATTTGACGCGAAGCCACATCGATCACGGCGATTTGATTGTCCGACGACAGGGCAACATAGGCCTTACTGTTGTTGGCAAAGGCAATGCCCATGGGTTCATCGAAACTCGTGGCTTTTCGAGCGCGATCGAAGTCTTGCACCGTTGCCACGACGTGCAGATAAGTCGGGCTGTTGGGTACATTATCAATGACTGAAACAGAGTCAGAAATGTGGTTGGAAACCCAAATCTCTTTGCCATCTGGCCTTAGCACCACGCTTGCAGGGTCGACGCCCACCGGGATTCGAGACACGATGGCGCGACTGTCGGTATCAATGACATCCAGCGTATCGCTTGGAGTGTTAACCACGAAAACTCGGTTTTTGTACACCGCTATTGGCTTGGTGTGTGGGCTCACGAATGTTGGATGCCCGATACCTAGCGTGGCATCAAGCGTGCTACCCAGTGTCGGCTCAGTAAGGCTTGCGGTCGCTCCGCCCGGTGCCATGACGGTCATGGTTAGCACACAAAGGGCTGCAGCTGCAGCAAGACTGGAAGCCACATTCACCAGTGTTTTCGTGTTCATACTCCCCTCCAATAACTCAATGGTCCCCACGCCACGCCGATGTTAACGCTGTTAAGTTAGCGTCGCTAACAGTATCGCAGATCTTAACGTTGTCAAGTTATACTCGCGGCATGAGCGCTAATGGTGAGCAACACGGAAGCAGATATCATCACGGAAATCTCCGCGAGGCGCTCATTGCGAACGCGATAAAATTAATCGAAGCGGAGGGTGTCGCAGCCCTCAGTCTACGTCGGATCGCGCGGGATACCGGTGTGTCACAAGCCGCCCCGTACAGTCATTTTCCCAGCAAAAAGGATCTCATCACTGCGGTGTGTATTGAAGGCACAAAATGGTTTGGTGAGAGCATGCGCCGTAGCGCTGAAGATCGGCACGGCGTTGACTACCTCGCGGGGCTTGCGATTGGCCACATTAACTTCGCGTTGGCGCATCCCGCGCTCTTTCATTTGATGAGCACGCGGGATGTGTCCGAAGCCGCGGACGCAACGGGCAAGGTGCCTGAGATTTTTGACGAGGGCTACCAAATGATGGTTGCTGCGCTGGTGCGCACGCCCCTGCCACACTTCGGCATTGAACAACAGCAGCTCAATATTCCTCTCGCTTGGAGTCAGGTGTATGGCCTATCGAATCTTTTGATAGAGGGCAGGATTACCCCGCAAACCTACGGATTCAGTGACTTGGAGGCCTTCGTCGTTGCAGTTATAGACCGGTTTTTACAAAACTCCTTACAGCCATTAAGTGACAGCAAATAACCAACAGCTAAAATCGCGTTAGATCTGTATTGTTAGTTAAGTAACGCTAGTGGTGCGTTATTGCACATTGGGTTGCATGCTGAGCTGTCGAAAAAAACCAACTTCTGCACTAACGGCTGACTAAAGAAAGGGCGCGGTGGCATGACAATACTCAAAGCACAATAAGAGCGCTTCGCACAAAGAGCCAACAAGTAGCCCCCAGTGGAAAGTGCGTATGGATGTAGAATCAATAGCAGCAACCAAAAGTTGCTCTCGTCCACGCCTACACTTATCTTCTGCGCGCAGGCAAAAGGGAAAGCGATATGCAGCAAAGGTTCTTGGGTCAAGTAAAGACGCCGGTAGCCGCGCTTGGTTACGGTGCTATGTCGTTTAGTGATTTTTATGGTGCTACGGATGACGCAAAGTCGTTTGCGATTCTCGATCGCTGTCAAGAACTGGGCATTACGCATATAGATACGTCTAATGTATACGGCTTGGGCCGGTCTGAAAGTCGTATTGGCGCTTACTTAGCAAAGCAGGGTAAGCAGGCCCAGGATTTTTTCACCATCGCCACCAAAGCCGGTATTGCCAGTACATCGGATGGTAAGCGCTACTTTGACAACAGCTTGCAGCATCTTGAGGCCGAGCTAGACAAATCGTTGCAGCGTTTAGGCGTTGACCAGGTTGANCTGTTGTATGTGCATCGGCGCGATGCCAAGGTGCCGATCGAAGAGGTTGCCGAATCACTTGCGACGCTGGTTAAAAAAGGTAAGACGCGGCAAATTGGTTTCTCAGAAATTGCGCCGACTTCGTTGGAAATCGCTCATCAAGTGCATCCAGTGGCTGCCGTGCAGTCTGAATATTCGCTCGCCACGCGGGCGCCGGAGCTAGGCTTGGTGCAAAAGTGTGCCGAGCTTGGTACGACCTTAGTTGCGTTCAGTCCAGTAGGCCGATCGTTGTTAACGGATCACCCACTGGCGTACGCAACATGCAGCCAGTTGCCGTTTATGAAGATTAATCCGCGCTTCCAACAAGATACTTACCAGAGAAACATCGGCAAGACCGACGGTTTCAGAGCCTTGGCCGGGGATATGGGGATATCTGCGTCGGGTTTGGCTATAGCGTGGTTGTTGGCTCAAGGGGATCACGTTGTGCCTATCCCGGGTACTCGTTCGGTAGAACATTTAGATGAGTTGGCGGCAGGTGTGGCTAAGTCGTTGACTGCAGCGGAGCTGGCGGCGATCGAAGAGGTATTGCCGGTCGGCTGGTGCTATGGCGACCGCTACGGTCCTGAGCAATGGAAGGGGCCAGAAAGATATTGTTAGTTCTGGCGGGTTNGTGCTCGCAGCGGTTTTGCTGAGTGCCAAGAACNAAGTCGCCTAAAGCCAGCAACATTTATATTTTGGGNTGGGGAAATTATCTTGGAGGTAGGTATGTCCATTAAGATCGATCCGGTCAGCGGACTGAAAGTATTTAACACGCGTGCGGCCAAGGCGTCGGACAGAATCACCGGTAAGGGTTACTCAACAATAACCGACGACACGTTAAAAACGCTGCCGCCCGTGCCGCCGGGCGCGGTNTTCGATGCCGCCGAACAAGCAAAATACAAAGCGTTCAAAGAAGCGCGAGCCGGTGCCGCTGACTACATCGAAATGAAAGGCGAGTTCAGCCGTTATTTGGAAGACGTCTATTCCGCAGAGCCGGTACAGAGAGATGCGTTAACCGACGAGTGTGATGTGTTAGTGGTGGGCGCGGGCTTTGCTGGTCTATTGCTTTGGTACAAACTGCGCGAAGCGGGTTTCGAAAATGTACGTTTTTGCGAAAAGGGTGGCGATGTGGGTGGCACCTGGTATTGGAATCGCTATCCCGGTATTGCCTGCGACGTAGAATCCTACAGCTACTTACCCCTGCTCGAAGAGATGAATTACATCCCGTCTATGAAGTTCGCCGCAGGATTCGAGATTATGGAGTACTGCCAGAAAATGGCGGAGAAATTCGGTTTCTACGACAAGTGTTTGTTTCATACCACAGTCGAGAAAACGGAATGGGATGAAGACACGGCTCGCTGGACGGTTAGCACTGACCGGGGCGACGCCATGAAAGCCAAATTCGTAGTGCTGGCCAATGGCATTTTGACCACGCCGAAGTTGGCGCGCATTGATGGTATGTCATCTTTTCAGGGTGATTCGTTTCATACCTCTCGCTGGGACTACAACATCGACCTTAAGGGCAAACGTGTGGGCATTATTGGTACTGGCGCTACCGCCGTACAAGCNGTGCCTGAGTTGGCAAAAATAGTAAACGAACTGTACGTATTTCAGCGTACGCCCTCGTCTATTGATGTTCGCGACCAACGCGAAACCTCAATCGAGGAATTTGAAGAATGGGCTAAAGAGCCTGGGTGGGCGAAGGCGCGGCGCGCGCGTTTTGCAAAAATTTCCCAAGGCCGCACTGCCTTAAAAGCTAACGACGATTATTTGGCAGGTAAGGTTGCGGACTATAGAGAGCGCAAGCAACATGCCGAGCAAATTAGCCCCGAAGAATTAGTGCAGCGACAGTTAGACAGTAACTTCCGCATCATGGAGCAGATTCGAGCTCGAGTAGACGCCATAGTGGAAGATCCGGTCACCGCAGCAGCGCTTAAGCCCTACTACCCCTACGGTTGTAAGCGACCGACCTTCCATGACGAGTATCTGCCAGCGTTTAACTTACCTCATGTGCATTTGGTGGATACCGCACCCCGTGGTGTTAGCGAAATCAACGAACGCGGCGTGGTTCACGACGGCATCGAATACCCGGTAGACGTGCTGATTTACGCCACTGGCTTTCAATGGATGGCGACGTCCACCTTCAACATGATCGTTGGCCGCGACAGCCGCAGCTTGCACGAGAAATGGCAAGAAGAGGGTACAAAGACGTTTTTGGGGCTGCATAGCAAAGGCTTTCCTAACTTGTTTGTCGTGTCGGGGCCGCAAGGTGGAGGCGGCAGCTTTAATTTCACCAACGCTATAGAAGAGCACGCTGATTATGTGGTGTGGATGCTCGACACCATGCGTGCGCAGGGCAGTAAGGTGGTGGATGTAAAACCCGCGCACGAGGATGAATACGCAGAGCACTGTAGGGCAGCGGATGAACTCACCCGGCCCTTGCGCGACTGCATCACCTACTACAATGGTCACGGTGCNGCAGAACCGGGCAGCCTTGCNTATTACGGCGGGGGTACCTGGCATAAATATCGTAGCCGCGCCCAAGAGTCGCTGGACCCATACATTTTTGAGTAGCCCGCTACCTATGGCAAAGCGCTAAATGCGACCAAGGGCATTCGACTCGGCTACACTANCAAGGCCAACTTGATGACGTNAGGACAGTAGGAGTGAGTAATGGTGCGCCGAACCTTAATCGTAATGCTATGCAGTGTGCTGATGGCGGGCTGTGAGCAGCAAACCCAGACCGCGGNGTTGATCTTTGCTTACCCGGAAACCCAACAACGTCCGGTGACGGATGTTTATTTTGGCACTGAGGTGGTNACAGACCCNTATCGCTGGTTAGAAGACGATATGAGCGACGAAACCGGTGCCTGGGNAGATGCGCAAAATGCCGTAACCTTTGAGTATTTGCGCAAACTGCCGCAAAAGCAGGCGTTCGTGGACAGCCTGTCGCGGCTGCTGGATTATGAGCGNGAGAGCGCGCCCTTCGACGAAGGTAAGTACACNTATTTCAGTCGCAACTCTGGCCTGCAAAACCAGGCGGTGATCTATCGCTTGGACGAGGCCGGCGAAGAAAGTGTGTTCATTGACCCGAACACCTTGTCAGAAGACGGCACCACATCAATCGCCGCATTGTCGTTCTCGCCCTCGGGAGCTTTGGCCGCGTACCAAAAGAGTGAAGGCGGCGCCGACTGGCGCAGCGTGGAAGTGATCGATACCGAAACCTTAGAGGTCATAGACCGAATTGAAGACGTTAAGTTCAGCGGCCTGGCGTGGCAGGGTGANCGCGGTTTTTATTANTCGCGCTATGACTCGCCAGAAGGTAACGAGTTAACCGCCAAGACCGATCATCATCGGTTGTATTTTCATGCACTAGGAAGCGACCAGGCCACAGACCCAGTAGTTTTTGGTAATGCGCCAGGCCAAAAGTTTCGCTACGTATCAGGTTANGTAACCGAGGATCAACAATTTTTAGTGGTTTACGCCAGCAACACCACGTCGGGAAATCGCTTGTTTGTACGGGATCTCACCGCAGCCGATGCTGAACTGGTGGTGGTGGCCGCAGATGAAGACGCCGACGTGAATGTGATCTTCAGTAAAGNCGGTGAGATTTTTGCNGAGACCAATCGCGCAGCACCGAACAGTCGCTTGGTTAAGTTTACTTTGGATCAACCCCAGCAATGGCAGGATGTCATAGCAGAAACCGAACACGTGCTGAACGTGAGCGCGGCAGGCCAGCACTTTTTCGCCCAATANATGGTGGACGCCATTTCTCAGGTGCAGCAGTTTTCGCTGCAAGGNGAAGTAGTGCGAGAGATTCAGTTGCCCGGTCCTGGTGATGCTGCGGGCTTTCGCGGTAAGGCCGGTGACACCACGGTGTATTACAGCTTCGACAACTACAAAACCCCCAGCACGCTGTTTCAGTTAAGNATTGCCACGGGCGAGTCGACGATCTATCGCGCGTCTAAAGCACCCTTCGACAGCGACGCCTATGTCTCCAACCAAATTTTTTATACCTCGAAAGACGGCACCCGCATACCGATGATCATTACCCATCGAGCGGACTTGGCAAAAGATCAGCCGCACCCAACTATTTTGTACGGNTACGGCGGATTCAACATCAGCCTCACCCCAAGTTTTTCATCGGCCATGGCCGCGTGGTTAGAAGCCGGTGGTGTGTATGCGGTGCCGAATATCCGTGGTGGCGGAGAATACGGTAAGGCGTGGCATGACGCCGGTACCCAAACGAACAAACAAAATGTATTCGATGACTTTATTGGTGCAGCAGAGTACCTNATTGCCAGCGGTGTGACCGATGCCAAACACTTGGCCCTGCGTGGCGGTAGTAANGGCGGCTTGTTGGTGGGCGCGGTAATGNCCCAGCGACCCGATCTAATGGCCGTAGCNCTACCCGCGGTAGGCGTGTTGGATATGTTGCGCTATCACACTTTCACCGCAGGAGCGGGATGGGCCTACGACTATGGCACAGCAGAGCAGTCTCAAGAGATGTTCGAATACCTGCTGGATTACTCGCCAGTACACAACGTAGAACCNGGCACCGCGTATCCGGCGACCNTAGTGACCACNGGTGATCACGATGACCGAGTAGTACCAGCGCATTCTTTTAAGTTTGCNGCGCACCTGCAGGCTAAGCAGGGTGGTGTGGCACCGGTGATGATTCGCATAGAGAAAGATGCGGGCCACGGAGCCGGTACGCCGACCGAAAAGATCATTGATCAGTACGCGGATCTGTTTGCCTTNACGTTGGCGAATATGGGGATGTGATCTCGCACAATTAGATCGAGCGGCCTCGCCGCGNTGCGTCAAGATCGNTGTGCTCTCGGGTGAACCGNNGAGCTGGACTATCGACAACATTGGCCCAGACACGTTGGTGTTCGCGTCGGGCTACNGGCATGCACAAANCACNGCNGATTTTTCCGCCAAGCTAAAACGTAGCTTGGGAGACGACAATCAAGCGACCATAGAAAGGTNCTATCAGGACAAAGTTCGCGACGTAATAAACCTCGTNCAATACTTCAAGCGAAGTCTTGNGCTGCAAGCCGCAGGCTGCGCCTATAGCCCNAGCACAGCTTTGGCAATGACATTGCGCTGAATTTCGTTAGAGCCACCGTAAATGGAGGTCGCACGGCCAAAGTTCATGTCTGAAACGGCGCTCACTGCGTACTCCGGNCCGGGTGCTGGGAGGTTGCTTTCACCACGAATGAGGTCGGTGTCAAAGGGCAGGCTGTAGTTTGCTACTGCTTCTACTCGCAGTGCTTCCAAAGTTTGCTGCACCTGAGANCCCACAATTTTCAACATGGACGCTTCGTCCCCAGGGTTACCCGTTGCCTCTACGCTTGCGATCACGCGAGCCTCGAGGGCCTTTAACGCTTGGAGTTGCACCTCTGTNGTAGCGAGATCCGACATGAAGGCCTCACAGTTGCGCAGCGTGCCGCCAAAGCCGTCGTGCTCGGCTGCGGTTATGGACATCAGCGCCGTGACGAGACGCTCTGAGTGAGCGACATTGGCAATACCGGCGCGTTCGTTGGCTAACAGAAACTTCGCATAGGTCCAGCCCATATTTTCATCGCCAATTAGGTTGGCGGCGGGCACGCGCACGTCGGTAAAAAACACTTGGTTTAAGTGATGCATGCCATCAATAGATACNATGGGTTTCACCTCTAGCCCTGGTGTTTTCATATCGATGAGTAAAAAGCTGATGCCGCTCTGAGGTTTTGCGTCGGTATCGGTGCGCACCAAAGTAAAAATCCAATCGGCTTTGTGCGCATTGGTGGTCCAAATCTTTTGGCCGTTAACAACATAGTCATCGCCATCACGGACCGCAGAAGTTTTTAGCGAGGCCAGGTCGGAACCGCTACCAGGCTCGGAATAACCTTGGCACCACCACACGCTGCCATCGAGTATTTTCGGCAGATGCTGGGCTTGCTGTGCTTCCGTACCAAAGGTGTAGAGCACCGGGCCAACCATATCTATGCCAAAAGGCATAATCATTGGCGCACCAGCCAGAGCCATGGCATTCGAGTAGATTTGTTTTTGCCGTAGCGTCCAACCAGTGCCGCCATGTTCCACCGGCCAATCTGGAGCNACCCAGCCTCGGTCGTAAACGGCCTGATGCCAACGTTCGCCGTCGGCGCGGCTGATACCGAAACCCAACGCAGCGGCTTTGCTCAAGTCTGGAGTNAGGTTCTGTGCAATAAATTGTTGCACCTCGGATTCGAAGCGGGCGAGATCGGCGTTGCTCATGATGGCGACCTAAGGTTAANAACANTNAAGAGCATAGCGGTAGCTTGATTGCAACACGATGGCTNACCGCCAATGGATAGCGAGGGTGAGCTTTATTCTAATTTGTAAACAGCTCTGGTGCCGCGATTCGGCCATGGACGACGCGTTTGTTCCTGCTATCGTTTAGCGGGGTTCGTGGGTAAACGCACGAATAAAGAGCAAAACGAGGGCGAGACTATGCACGTTAATCCGGCAGCGGCAGGCTTTTCTGCAGCTAAANTGCAGCGCATCAGCAAACATTTACAACAAAACTATNTTCAGCCGGGCAAAATTTCCGGTTGCCAGGTCATGGTGTCGCGGCACGGCGTACCGGCCTACTTTGAGTCGTTGGGCATGAGGGATCGTGAACGCGATCAACCAGTCACCGAGGATACAATCTTTCGTATCTACTCCATGACCAAACCCATTACCTCGATCGCATTGATGATGCTATTTGAAGAAGGGCGGTTTCAGCTAAACGATCCTGTGTATCGATTTTTGCCAGCATGGCGTGATCAGCAAGTTTGGGTGCAGGGCGCTGGCGCTGCGATGCAAACCCGTGCTGCCGCCTCGCCGATGACCATGCGTCACATACTCTCACACACCGCAGGACTGACGTACGGGGCGTTGTTGCCAGTTGACCCTCACCCGGTAGATGCCGTTTACCAGCAATTAGGCGTGCAACGGGGCGATGGTGAAACCATTGCTTCCTTTGCCGACAAGCTCGCCCAAGTGCCGTTGCGTTATGACCCTGGTACGAAGTGGCTGTATTCCTTGGCAACAGACGTATGCGGCTGCTTGGTTGAGGTCATATCGGGTCAAAAGTTTGAAGAATTCTTGCAGCAACGCATCTTCGAGCCACTGGGTATGCACGACACCGGGTTCTGGGTACCAGCAGAAAAAGTGCAGCGCTTCGCCGCNAACTATGAGCGTGCGGCGGACAAGACCTTGCGTCTAATCGACGATCCGCAGTCGAGCAAATACTTAAAAGCGCCAAGTTTTCCCTCAGGCGGTGGTGGCTTGGTCAGCACCACTGCGGACTACGCTAAGTTTTGCGAGATGTTGCGCCAGCAGGGAACGGTCNANGGGGTCANCATTATTGGCAGTCGAACGCTGTCGTTGATGACTAAGAANCACATAGNCGGCGGTGCAGATTTAAGTCAGGCAGCCATGGGTGCGTTTTCAGAAACGGCTTACGAAGGCGTCGGTTTCGGTCTGGGGTTTGCGTCGACCCTNGGCGAGGTGGCCTCTGGCACCATCGGTGCNGGCGACTATTATTGGGGTGGCGCTGCGTCTACCATTTTTTGGGTCGATCCGGTGGAAGATCTCTACGTGGTGTTCATGACCCAACTCATGCCGTCAGCGACCTTTAACTTTAGAGGGCAACTGAAGAACATCATTTACGGCGCTATNAACGACTAGCCTAAGGGTTGCAGCGGCGGTGGAAACCAACTGCAATTCACCACGGCGGCGTCGCCTTCGTAGACTCGCAAACCCAGCATATAAGGGCCGGCGGGGACGGGTAACCAGTTAGCATCATCAGCCGGTCGTTTNNTGCTGAGGGTAATTGTCAGGCTGCCGTCTTTTGCATAGTGCAAGCCAGGGGTGCGATCGCTGATCGACCAGCGGTCAATCTCGTTGGCCACCAGATACAAGTCAGTGCCGTAGGCGGTAAGAGACCAGAATGCGCTGCACGGTGGCATGTTGTCGGCGGCAAAACGTAAGCTCAGCGGCCGGTTGCCGTCTAGCGGTTGNTTCGCGCTGTCGCCCTGGGCAATGTACGAGCGGTTTTCGATCGCTTGATGGCCGCCAAGACCGAATTTNGCACCCACAGCGCGTTTTAAGATGTCGGCACCAGAATCCGTGGCGGCGCGTCCAGTGCGCCAACCGTTTTGTTTTACCGCATCAGACAGGTTGCCGCCAAGAACCAGCTTGTCACCTTCGGCGACCCCTCTGCTGAGTTCTTCGGGGTCCACGCTGCCGGGGTTGCTGACTATGNCCNGTGCCTCGGTAGATAACTTTGGNTGCCATGCGGCAGGCGCATCGATCTCAATATATCTTTGCAATTCGCTAAAGAAATCTGCACCGGCTTGGGCGATGGTGGTGGCCCGGCCTGCACGCTCGGTTCGTACCCTAGGATGCCCAGCAGGGGCCTCTACCGTGATTG
>NHET02000007.1 GCA_002170355.2 Gammaproteobacteria bacterium TMED92 | reverse complement strand
GCCGACAGTGGTGGGGGGGGAGGCCCGGTGCCCGGTGTGTTTTGAGGCGGAGCCGAATTGGATAGATCCGGCTGCGATTACTGCCACCGCAACGGCCAACGACAAAGGCTATGTGCTGGGCGGCAAGAAACCTTTCGTTAATGACGCCAGCGCCGCGGACTATCTGTTGTTGGCCGTGCAAACTGCTGACGGTTTATCTCTGGTTGCGGTAGGCAAAGAGGAAGTGACCATAACGCCGCAACCAACCATGGACAGCACCAAGCCAATGGCCAGCGTTGACCTTGACGGTGTGCAAGTCACTGCAGAGAGCTTGCTGGCCATGTCAGCAGAACAACTGGCTTATTTCACCGATTGCGGCGCGCTTGCAGTCACCGCCGAGATGGTCGGAGCGGGCGGTGCCATTCTTGATCTCACCGGCAACTACGCCAAACAACGTATTCAGTTTGGTAAGCCTATTGGTCAATACCAAGGTGTTAAGCATCGTTTGGCCGACATGTATGTGGATCTCGAGAGCTATCGCTCGTTGTGCTACTTCGCCGGTTGGTGCGCAGACGACGATCCAGCTGAGTTGCCGCGGGCCGTGTCGTTAGCGAAAGGTTATGCCGCAGATGCCTTTAACCAGATCGGTATCGATGGTGTTGGGCTGCATGGCGCTATTGGCTTCACCGCCGAGTACGATGCGCAACTGTATTTGAAACGATCAAAGTGGGCGCGCCCAATGTTCGGCGACTCCGATTTTCACCTCGACCGCATCGCAAGCTTAGGAGGACTGTAATGGATTTTGACTACACCCTAGAGGAAAACGCTTTTCGCGAGGAAGTGCGCGGTTTTATTCGCGACAATCTGCCGCCAAAGCAACAGCGTGACAAAAACTTTCTTAGTACTTGGTTAGAAAAAGTGCGCGCGAAGGGCTGGGTAGGATTTTCTTGGCCCAAAGAATTCGGCGGTAGCGACGGCGGTTTGATCGAGCAGACGATTCTGCGCGAGGAAATGGCTTTAGCAAAAGCACCGCCTTTGGGCACCTCCATGATGGGCCTCGCTTGGGTTGGCCCTGGCATCATGGAATACGGTACCGAAGAGCAAAAGCGCAAGTTTATTCCCGATATTTTGGACAGCAAAGTAACGTGGTGTACTGGCTACTCTGAACCCAATCATGGTTCTGATTTGGCGGCGATCCAATGTAAGGCCGAACTCAATGGCGATAATTATGTGGTCAATGGACAGAAGATTTGGACCACCGGAGCACCCTGGTCGCAATGGATCATTCTCCTCACACGCACCCAGTTCGACGTGGAATCCAAGCACGACGGTATTACTTGTCTGTTGGTGCCAATGGATGCTCCGGGGGTTGAAGTGCGGCCAATCGAAAACATGGCCGGCGACAAACACTTTGCGGAGATCTTTTTCACTGATGTGCAGGTTCCAATAGAGAACCGGCTCGGCGCCGAAGGCGAGGGCTGGAAAGTCACGGTCTCGGCATTAGCAAATGAGCGCTCAAGCATCGGTGAAGTGACACAAATGTTGGCCAAGCTGGATAGCTTAAAAGAGCTGGTTAAATCCACCCAAAAACAGGGCAAGCCGGCCCAGGAGGATCCCAGCGTAAGGCGCACCGTGGCGCGGTTTGAAATGAAAATAGCGGCGATGAAATACAACGGTCTGCGCTATCTAACCAAGCAGATCAAGGGCGAGCCTCTGACTTCAGAGACTTCGGTTAACAAACTGCATCGAGCCAGTCTGGAGATCGAAATGGACGATTTCGCAGTAGAGTTGAGCGGCCAAGCAGGCCTGCAACTGCGCGGCGGCGAAGCCGCTGTAGATGGTGGCTCCTGGTCTAAGTCGGCNCTAAATTGGCCGAATGTGGTGATCGGCGGCGGCACCCCTAATATTCANCGCAANATCATTTCTGAACGCTTACTGGGTATGCCAAAGGACTGAGGCCTTAGCCTACTGACATCAACAGCCATGATGGCTGTTGATGTCTGAACCGACATTTANCTTCTCCCAATTGCCTGCGNCNGCGCCTTAATTGGTGATCTCGTCAGCAAAATACTACCGTTCGGCGCGCAGGCATATACCCAGNNGTNACGTCTTGACGATAGTTCGTGCACTCANTGTCAAGAACGCCAACATGCACAAGCCGCTGTCTGATAAAGATGTTTTAGGTCTTTCCCAAACCCTTGCCGTGGAACTGGTGTATCGGCTGTGCCTGGCAGAATGCGCCAGTTTGGGTTTTAGCAATGGCTATGTGACAAAATTGCCGGGGGCAGATTCCACTGCACCAGGGCATGTCCAAGTGCATTTGCCTGCTTACGTCAGCGCTACCGATTTCATACCGAGACCGCAAACCGTCTTTTGCGTAAAGGCCAGCTATATTCCACTCGCNACCATAGCTAGCCATTCGATAAACAGCGACTGTATTGCTGACTTTAGCGCAGATCAGAGCACTGGCTACGTGCTCGCGTCGAGNAGACANGCNTTANTTGAAANTCGATCCAAGGAGTATGAAACGCGTCTGCGTGATTGTTTGATGCTGGAANANAATGCCGANCAAGGGTTGANCATAGACGCGCGATTCTATTCCCGCGGCAAATTGCTGAATTGGTCAAATAAACATCCGGAGGTTGGTGTTTGGCTGCAAGGCAGTTACCAGAGCAGCGNGCCTACGATTTTTACCAAGCATAATGACCGAGCGTCTAACGTAATTTTTTCAGATCGCCTTCAACGCTTGCCCTAAACGCTGTTTGCCGTGGACTGGGGTAAAGTGTTGGCCGTTCCAGATCTGTTCTCCTCCGACGAACACCGCGCGCACAACCCCATCTGTTCGATTTACTAACTGATGGCAATCGAAGGCTTCGCGGTAAGTGTATTGAACGCTGGCCTCGCCGTCGTAGGTCGCTAGCCGCTGAGGATCGAACAAGGCAAAGTCCGCCCGATCACCCACCTCAATTCCTCCTACATCAAGTCCAAAGAACTCCGCAGGTTCCCGCGTCAGTCGTTTCAGCATATGACTNAAACCTGTCTCCGAATCATCTAGCCCGATCNTCAGCGCTCGCAAGTTGCCATCAAAAAACGCCATATTGGTGACGTGGGCGCCGCTGTCGTTGAACCCNGGCAACAACTGAGGGTGCAATAACAACTTTTTGATCACGGCTGGGTCTTTATTGGCGGCAACGTAATGCCAGTGTAAGTCCCGATCAAAATGTCGTAACAACGCCAAGAAGAATTCGCCATCGTCGCGCACACCACGCCCCATGTCGGCAAAAGCGCGGCCCTCTTCTGCGTCATCCACGGCGTCACAGTTCAGCAACCAGGCTTGATAGCGCTGGTATATCTGGGCCATCGTCTGTCCACACCAATGCGCCACCGCCGAGCGGTAGATCACCATGTCATGCAAATCTCTGGTCAGAAACTCATCCTCGATTTGCAGCAGGCGACGCAAACGACCAATTGAGNANCCGCTCTTACCCCGCTGCCACATCTCCCGAAACGCTTCTATGAACTCTTGATCAGCAAGAATACGCCGACGCGCGGCAACATCGTCGAGTTCTGTTTCGATCAATCTGCGCATCAGCGGGTTCGCTTCCGCCAACGGGCTTACCGCTCCTTCGGAGTAAATTCGAAACGGTGCCGCCAGAGCTTGCATACGAAATTGGCCCCTTACAGCTTTGGAGTTGAGCAAGTTCGCAAACAGCAGCGCACGCGCTTTGTTCATTCGATTGTTAACACTGTCGATGGCCGCCAACGCAGTGATCTTTAACGGTTTGCCATGCAAACGCCCACTGCTGAGCATAAACAGCCGCGCGGTCAATGCGCCATCATCCGTCGCCGGTGTCATTTGCCAGACCCGATCGCGCTTACGCAGAACGTCGGTGAGTAATTTGTATTCTTTGTACTGGGCATATTGAGTTGGAATACGCTTGGCCGTATTTGGCGCGTTGGCCAAAAAATGCAGCGGCAGTCCATCTGTCGATAACCCCAAATAACCATCCTCTAGGGCCTCTTCGAGTATGCCCGCCATCTGCTGCAATTCGGCGTCGCTGGGTTGCCGACTGACGCTGTCTTGTAACCCCATGACTTCTATTCGCAACATTGAGTGCGGTAAGAATGGCGCCATATTCGCCGCTAAAGGCAGCTCATCTAAGTGGTCTAAGTACTCTTTGGGCGAGCGCCATACTGCTTTGTCGGCAGTTTTACTCAGCACCGTTTTGGGAATGTTTTCTACCCGCGCAAAACAATCTACGATCGGATCTTGCTCGCCTTTGCGTTGATTACCGAACGCCAAACCGATGCTGCAATTACCCACCAGCACACTCGTGGTGCCGTGCCGTGTTACCTCTGGAAGGCCAGGTTCTAGCTCAGCCTCTAGATCTTCGTGGGTGTGGATATCCAACAAACCAGGGGTGAGCCACTGCTCGTTGGCAGCATATTCTTGGGCTTGAGGTTGACTGGGCAAGCGCTCGCCCCGCGCCGCAACCTTGCCCTGACTCACGGCAATATCGCCCACCCGACCAGGCCCGCCGGTGCCATCAAATACTTTGGCATCCCGAATGATTAGGTCCCACTGCATGCCCTTACTCCGAGTTCGTCTTAGTGAATTGTAGCGGCCTTAGCCACTTTTAGCCTGCGCGTAACGTGCCCCTCACCGATGGCATAACCAGCGCCACAAGCAGCGTGATCGCAATTAGAGCACAACCTGATGTAACTAACGCTGCTCCCACCCCATAGTATTCTGCGATCAGGCTGATGGGGAAAACACCAAGNGGCATAAGCCCATGCGACATCATGTCGATACTCATAATTCGACCACGCATGTGGCCCTCGACCTGCATCTGCAACATGCCGCGATTCAGAGACATGTTCCAACTGCTGAGCATCCCAATGACAGCGATCAGCCCAAGGGCAACCCATTGCACAGTGAACGCACCAAAGGCAGCTGTCCCTGCTCCCCAACCTAAACAACTGAGAATGAGCCAAAACCCTTTGTTGCGCAGATCGCCCATGGTCGCCATGAGTAAAGAGCCAATGATNGCCCCACCGCCCATTGCCGAAATTAGATACCCCAAATCATCCGCGTGTCCGTGCAAGACATCTTGATTGAACGCTGGCAACAGGGTGTTCAATGGCATGCCAAATAGAAACGGCAAAATAGACAACACAATCAGCGCAAAAATTCGCGGATGGGCCAAAACATATTGCAGTCCTTCCCGCATATCTGCCAGCGAATCGCCGCTNCGACTCCTCTGGGATTTGCCAGGTCGATCGACTTTGAGCACTGTTAAAGCCGAAAAGAGGTACAGACTGGCAATCACCAGATAAACAATGCCCACGCCATAGGCTGATGTCTTGTCGCCATCCGCCAGCCAAGCAATGAGCAGCCCGGCGAAAGCAGGACCTATGATGCGCGACAAATTCCAGCCAGTGGTGCTCAACGCCATTGCGGTAAAAATTAACCGTTCAGGAATGATCTCAGGCACAAAAGCCTGTCTGGCTGGCATCGATAGCGCCAACACTGTGCCATTGAAAAAGCCAAACCATATGAAGTCCCAGAACTTAACATTGCCGCTGAAGATGATTACCGCCATCACTAATGTTGCGCCACAGTTAAGCGTCTGGGCCCAAGCTATGACCCGACGCTTCGGCAGTCGATCGGCTAAGACGCCGCCGTAGAGGGAGAAAATTACCGACGGCAACATGAACGACAACGTCACCCAGGCAAGGTCTACCGCCGATGAGGTGAGTGCGTACACTAACCAGCCGCGAGCAATGATCTGCATATTCATAGCAAAGGATGAGCCGAGGCTGCCGATCCATAGCCAACGAAAATTTGGCACCGCTAACGCGGAAAAAATGTCTTTCGAAGCCACCTGTTATGTTACTTGCATCGGCTAATAGTCCAACCGGTATGCGTCGCCGTCCTTAACGATATGGCCCGCTGTTGGCGCCGCAAAGTGCGTGCCAATCACCAACACCGGCTCATCGCCACAGCGCTGCAAAAACTCTGTGCGAGTCAGTTGCGCTATTGCCGGATCACTGTCCGCAAGCGTGGACCAATCTGGATGGGCTATCTGGCACGGGTGGTGAATCATATCGCCGGTGATGATCGCAACTTCGCCCTGGGACTGAATACGCACACTAACGTGACCGGGGGTGTGTCCTGGCGTCGGCAGCAATGCAACCTCAGCGGTTACCTGATGATGTTGCGACACAATAACCGCCTGGCCGGCATCGAAAATCGGCTGCACCGAATCTTCTATAACCGGCCCATACTCCTGAGACTCGTGGCGCCAGTGCTGCCATTCCGCCTCGGCGAACAGGTACTGCGCGTTCGCAAACGTAGGTTGCCAGACACCATCGACAAGCCGGGTGTTCCAGCCCACATGATCCACATGCATATGCGTGCACAGCACCGTATCAACTTGCTCGGTGGCGAACCCAGCAGCGGCAAAGCGCCGCAAAAAGTCGCCCTGCATGAAGTTCCACTTCGGATAAGTGCGCGGTTTGTCGTTGCCTATGCAGGTATCCACCACGATGGTTTGCTCCGAAGTTTCGATCACCAGAGCATGCATACTCAAGACTATACGGCCGCGCTCATCAAGAAACGGCGCCATCCAAGGAATCGCCTGCATAGCTGCCGGAGTGGCTTGGGGCAACAAATGCGGCCCGAGCGAGGCGGTGGTTAACTCTACAACTTGAGACACCCTGACATTGCCAATCTGCCAACTTAACATTCGCACCTCCCCCAGACGCGGAACTCAGCCCCCAGCGTTGCAAATCAACGCCGCATGGTCAAACATCAATGCCTTGGAGAGATACGCCACGCGAGATAACTGGGGGAGCAAGATGACCAATATCAGCCTAGCGGAGACGCTGAATCTTACGGACATCGGCATAAGCATCGACAACCACGTTGCCGTGGTTGAGATCCAAAAGGGTCCTAACAACTTTTTCGACACGAAAATGATCAACGACCTGGCGGACGCCTTTGAGCAAATGGATCAAACAGACGAAGTGCGCGCCATCGTGCTGTGTTCCGAGGGCAAACATTTTTGTGCTGGCAACGATTTCAGCAGCGCCGAGCGCAATGAAGAACGCGCCGAGCGAGATCCAAAAGCAGGCAATCCCTTGTATGCCGCTGCAGTGCGCTTGTTCGCCACCGAGACGCCCGTTGTTGCAGCAGTACAAGGTGCGGCTGTAGGCGGCGGCTTCGGCTTAGCAGTCATGCCAGATTTTCGAGTCGTCTGCCCTGAAGCACGCTTTACCGCGAACTTCGTAAAGCTCGGATTTCATCCCGGATTTGGCTTGACTCATACACTGCCTCGACTCATNGGNCAGCAACAGNCNCACAAACTNNTCNTCNCCGGTCNCCNCATCGGCGGTGAGGAAGCCTATGCCATTGGTCTTGCTGATGTGCTCACAGACAAAGAAAATCTGCGCGCAGAAGCAATTAAATTGGCTGCAGAGATTGCAGAAAATGCGCCGTTAGCAGTCGTTTCCGTGCGTAAGACTATGCGCGAAGGGTTAGCCGCCGCAGTTAAANCCCAGACCGATCACGANGGGGCGGAACAGTATCGGCTGCAGCAAACCGAGGATCACAAAGAAGGTGTTAGATCTGTCGCAGAGCGTCGGCCGGGTAATTTCGTAGGTCGCTAACTGTTCGCCGCGCGCCGATCTAACTCGGTACGAATTACCGCGTAGGCCTCTTCATTAAGTTTGAAGCGGCTGAACAACACAGCGCCGATGCCGTAACAAACCAGCGGCAGCAGGCCGTAAAGCGTGACCATGGCAACCTGCACAGTCATCGTCTGCGGCTGGTTTGGTACGAACCCTGCNGCTTCTAAGACAAATCCTGTCAGCAGCAACATAACGCCTAAAGCGCTCTTGTAGGTGAAATTCCACACTGCAAAGTAAGACCCTTCTTTACGCTCGCCGGTCTGGTATTCGTCGTAATCGATGACGTCACCCTGCACCGATGGCCCGATGGTGCCACCGCAACCAGCCGCTAATCCGGCAAAAGCCGCCATTACTATGATCAACGTGAGCCGCGCATCCACCGTGTCGAGAAACGGTAGCAAGAACATGCCGCCAAAAGACAGCCCTGTCAGCACCATACCAAACATCCATACCTTAATTTTGCCGTAGCGACGGGACAGTGGAATCCACAATGGCACTGAAGCGGTAGACGGCAACATATACGCGAAGATGATCAACGGCGCCCACTGGGGCGCGCCGACAACATATTGCGTAACGTAGAGCGTTAGCGCCGCAATGGCGGACGAACCGACGTTTTCAATAAACGTTACGATAATAAGCAAGCGCGCGTGGGGGNTACGCCAAACATCGCGAAACGCAGATACCGGGCTGGAGCCAAGGCGTCCCTGAAACTCTGGTCGCTCACGCAGGTTTACGACCGCGTAGACGACTAATACGCTCATGATGGCCACAGCGTAAAGCGCATATTCCTGCGCCATCGCGCGCACATTACCCCCGTCTCGGAACTCCTCGGTGATAAGCCAATACATGGTCGCCAGAGACAAAATNGAGCCAAAGGTATAAAAGGCATGGCGCATGCCAAACAGTCGGCTACGTTCGTGGTAGTCGTTGGACAGTTCTGCGCCCAACGCCATATGCGGCACGAAAAAGATNGTCATAGCAGAGTAAAAGCCGATGATCGCCACCGCCATCCACCAACTCAAGCCGTCTCCGGTTAATCCTTGCGGCGGTGCGAACACCGCATAAAAGCCAATGGCTATCGGTATGAAGCTGAACAAAATCCACGTACGCCGCCGTCCCAAGGAGGTGCTAGTGCGATCACTCAAGTAGCCAACCAACGGATCTGATATGGCGTCCCAAATGCGCGAAACGCTGAATATCAGCCCCATGATAGCTGGCGCTATTAGCAGCACGTCGGTAGAGAATTTCATGACGTACAAGGACAGCAGCAAGTACATATAACCCGCGCCTACCGCCGGCGCGCCGAAGGCAAACATCGTCTTGGGCGCAATGCGGTCAGAGTTCAAGCGCAACCCCTTAAGCGTTTTTAATGGTTAAACCGCCGTCAACCGGTAAAGCAACACCGGTCATAAAACTAGCAGCGGGCAGACAAAAGTTTAGCGTGCCATGCGCCACTTCTTCTGGATCGGCATAGCGCTTCAAGGCAATACGCCGACGCGCGTAAATCTGCTTTTGGTCGTTGGGAATGCCTGCCGTCATGCCAGTATTGATTGGGCCGGGGCATATACAGTTTACGGTAATGCCGTCATCTCCCAACTCTACTGCCAGCGATCGGGTGAGACCAATAACGCCGTGCTTCGCTGCGGTGTAAGGACTGCCAAATTTGGTTGCTCCCAGTCCCTCAGTTGAGGCGATGTTAACGATACGAGGATTGCTCGATTCCCGTAACCACGGCAAGGCCGCGCGAATGGTGCAGGTGTGCGCCGTGAGCAAAACCGCCAGCGAGCGCTCCCACGCATGACCATAGTCCGCATGATCAATTGGCGTCGGCACTGAAATACCAGCATTGTTAATCAGTAAATCTAGCGCGCCGAAGTGCTTAGCTACGCCCTCTATAGCGGTTTCTGTAGCTTCAGAGTCGGCTAGATCGAGCGTCCAGCAGTGCGCGATTTTGCCCGCATCAGTGATCTCGTCTACGACCTTTTGCACAGCTTCCGCATTAATGTCCAGCGCCGCGACATGAGCGCCTTGTTCAGCAAATAGTTTCGCTGTGGCAGCGCCCATGCCGCTGCCTGCTCCGGTGACCACCGCAACAAGGCCATCGATAGATCGACTCAAGTTAGTAAGTGCCATTTGGCCCCTTAGATCTGCAAAAGTAACTCATCTACCAAGGATGAACTTGAACCGGCATGCTGGCGTAGCCGCGCACAAAACTTGATTGCACACGCTCAATATCGCCAACAACTTCGACCATGCGAAAGCGCTGCATGATCTCTTCCCAAAGCACACGAAGTTGCATTTCTGCTAGTCGGTTGCCCATACAACGATGGATGCCGAAGCCAAATGACAAGT
>NHET02000076.1 GCA_002170355.2 Gammaproteobacteria bacterium TMED92 | reverse complement strand
AATCCTTTGGCACGATTATGGGCATCTCCTCGCTGATTGTAATGATCGGCATGACCGTAGGCCCAATCGTTTGCGGGGTGCTGTACGACCTTTACGGCAACTACGAACTGGCGTTTACCATCATGGCATTGTGCTCTTTGACCGGCGGTTTGTGCTTCTGGTTCGCCAAACCACCTGCTGCGGTGCAAACGCACCCGGCGTAATTCCGTGTATTGGTGTTGCTACTTCCCAGTCACAGCGCAGAAACAGGTACACTGCCGCGCCGATAGGTTCAGCACTTGAGGCAAACATGGCGAAAACCGGTTGTACTTTGAGATACCTTGCACGGGGTGTCGTCACCAGCCGAGACAGTAAAGTAGCTTTGTTGGCAGAGTTGAACGAGATTCTTGCAAACAGCACGATCACAGTGTTGCCTGTCAACGAGGGCTATTCCATTGAGTTGGAGTTCGCAGATATCGCGCCGTTTAATCGCAGCAGCTTTGAACCATATATCGCCGAACAGGTATTGAGCGAGGCACTGCGGCTGCGGTGCGAGTTGTCCGGCAACCTGCAGTTAGATCTATTGAAAGCGCGTTTCGACTAAGCAGCGGCCACTCTCGCGGGCGCGCGGTAAAACAGAATGGTCACCGCGGCGAAAATATACAGCGCCAGGAATACCTGAAACGCCGGTTCATATGACTGATACACATCGTAGACCCAGCCGGCAAAGGGCACGCCGATAATCTGGATTGGGAACATCGCTGGCCGCATCAGTCCCAAAATAGCACCGAAGCGTTCACGCCCAAAAGTCGCCCCAACAATGGCGCCCTGCATAGGTACAACACCACCCACTCCGAGTCCAAAAATCGCCGCTCCCGCCGAGAACACGGCAAAGTGGTCGCTGGTAAACATCAAAATTTGCCCGGTCAACTGTAAAATGATCACCATCACCACCACGCGACGCACCGGCANCCGATCAGCGATCCAGCCAAACCCAAGCTTGCCAAATACCCCTAAGCCGNCACACAACGACATTACTCCAGCTGCATCCACTAAGCTGTGACCAAGATGCACCAATCGGGGAATCATATGAGTCAGAGTCGCGCTCATAGAGCAGAACAAAAAAGAGAAGGTCAGCACAATGACCCAGAAGTTGTATTCTCTGACCACATCACGCATACCAATACGCGGCATTGATACAACAGCACTGCCTTGCGGCTTCGGCAGCGCGCCGTCCGGGCGCAGGCCGACGTCTTCTGGACGCGAGATCACCAAACGCAGTACCAGAGGCACCACAACGCACAACGTAAAAAAGCCAAACACCATAAAGCCGATGCGCCAGTCAAAATTCTCAATCAACTGGGCGCTGACGTTCGGCATGACCACCCCAGACAAGGAGACACCCGATGCGGCAATGCCGAGGGCTGTGCCGCGGCGTTTATCAAACCAATTAGTCACCAACTTACTGGTGGCCAAATTACCCATGCTGCTGGCACCGAAGCCTACGAANACGCCCAGCNCCAAGTAAAATTCCAGCAGCGAATTCACCTGGGACAACAGCAAAAAGCCCGTCGACATCGACACCGCGCCCACTGCAATTACGCGTCGCAAAGGATACCGGTCAAGGGCGCGACCAACCAACGGTGCCGCGATCGCACCCACAGCATGTGTCACCGTCAAACCCAACGAAGCGCCCAAGTGGGAGCCGCCAAATTCTTTGGCGATCGCATTAAAGAACACGCCATAGGAATAGAAGAAGAAGCCGACCGCTACGAAGTCCACCGAAAAAGCGACCAACACCATTCTCCATCCCAAAAACCGTTTTGGCGTGGGCGTAGACGAGGAGTTAAGCAAAGAGTGACCTGAGGAGGTAAAAGCGTATGCTAACACAGTGGGGGCGCACAGACCGACGAGGGACGGAGAGTTCGCCAATGAAGTATACAAAAACAAGCAAAAACATTAGCCAAGCAGTACGCGAANTCTGCCTATCGCTGCCTGAAACCAATGAAGTCATAAGCCACGGCGCACCGGACTTTCGGGTTGCTGGTAAAACNTTTGCGACTTACATGATCAACCATCACGGCGATGGCCATTTGGCACTGTGGCTGCGCATGCCCGCTGGAAGCCAGGAATACTACATTCAGACCAATCCGCAATACTTTTACCTGCCGCCTTATGTTGGCCCGAAGGGCTGGTTGGGAGTGGACTTAGACAAAGGGTTGAGTTGGCTGACTATTGCCGAACTGGTGCAAACGGCCTATGNAGAGGTTGCGCCCAAGCTTTTAACAATGGATTTGGCGCAACCCATTCAGATCGACCCACCCACAGAAACCATCGACCCTGAAGAATTCGACCCCTTCGTGGCTGCGAAAGCCCAGGCGCATTTGTCGATTATTAAAGACATTTGCTTAGCCCTTCCGGAAACAGCCCCAAGCAGTCAGTTTGGTAGCCCGTGTTTTCGCGCTGGCAANAAGAACTTCTGTACCTTGTACTTCCGCGGCAAACGCCTGCGCNTGAGCGTGTGGGCCGGAGCGGAAAATCAGGACATCGCCAGTTTTGACGACCGCTTCCATATCCCTGCTTACACCGGCCATAACGGTTGGCTCGATTTAGACATTCANGACGTGCTCATTGACGATGAATGCAAAGGGCTTATTGAGGCAAGCTACCGGCACTTCGCGCTTAAGCGCATGCTTAAAGCATTAGATGCCGCAAACGGTTCGAGTTAATACATACAACACTTGCGCAACGATCACGCCTTGGTTGTAATCCGAACTCGCGAAATTTGGGGAGTAGAGTATGGCCGCGCCACTGGATGACGTAGTCGTTGTAGAAATCGATAACTGGATGGCCGCTCCGAGTGCTGCTGCTGTGTTGGCGGACATGGGCGCAACGGTAATTAAAGTAGAGCCTCTTACCGGTGACCCCATGCGCGATATGAGTCGCCCGGTGAAAAACCCCGACCTGAGCGAAGAATTGCAAAGTTACGACTATCAGTTCGATGTCGACAACCGCGGCAAACAATCCATTGCCGTGGCTCTGGACAAACCTGAGGGCGCTGAGTTGGTGCGCAAGCTAGTCGCAAAGGCCGATATCTTTATGTGTAATTTGCTGACTGTACGGCAACAAAAGTTTGGCCTGGATCCCGACACCCTGTTCAAAGTTAATCCAACGCTGGTACACGCTACGCTGACCGGTTACGGCACCACCGGCCCCGACGCGTGGCGCCCAGGCTACGACGTTACCGCTTTCTTTGGCCGCTCGGGTCTTTACGACTCATCTCGCGAAGGTGATGACGGGGTTGTACCCATGGCCCGCCCTGCCCAAGGCGACCACACCACAGGCTTGGCTATGGTCGGCGCCATCCTCGGCGCGCTGCGTATGGCAGAAAAAACTGGCAGCGGCCAGGCGGTCGAAACTTCCTTGTACGAAACCGCCGTGTGGACTCAAGCCACCGATTATTCCGTCACCGCCATGGATCACGCTCCAGTGCGACGTCGACCACGCCATCAAATGCTGGCGATTTGTGCCAACCGTTTCCCTTGCGGCGACGGTAAGTGGGTGGTTTTTAACATGATGCCCGACGCGGCTTATTGGCCACGCTTGGTTAAGTGTCTGGATTGCGAAGAACTGCTCGACGATCCGCGATTTACCGATCCGTCGAGTCGCTACAAAAATATGGCCGAGTTAATCGACCTCATCGACAACGCCTTGTCGGTAAAGAGCCGTGACGAGTGGGGCAAAATTTTTGACGAAGCCGGGCTGATTTGGGGGCCTGTAATGGGCCTACACGAAGTACCCCAAGACCCACACGCTCAAGAGCTGGGTATGTTTCCGAAAATAAACCACCCAGAACTGGGCGACTACACCACCGTGAATATACCCATGCGCTTTGCCAATGCAGATGTACACCCTAAGGGACCGTCACCACTGTTGGGTGAGCATACCCAACAAGTACTGGAAAACGCGGGCTTCAGCGCAGCCGACATCAGCGACCTGCGCAGCCATGGCATTGTTAACGACGCGTAACAGATGCGCGGTTACAAGTAGTACGCCATGAGCATTGACGAAGTNCTAAATCAGTTCAAAGACGGCACGCTGTCGGCTGCAGNAACCGANGCCAAAATTCGCGAACACTACTTCAGTGATCTTGGCCATACCGTGGTCGACANTAATCGACAACAGCGCACTGGCAGTGCCGAGGTAATTTACGCGGCAGGTAAAACGCCAGAGCAAGTTGCCGACATCTTTGCGCACATGCGCGCTAACGGCAGCAGCGTGCTGGCCACCCGNCTGAGCGCGGAAGCCTATGCCGCTCTTGGCGACCTGCCAGCAGACGCGCGTTATCACAGCCAAGCACAATTGCTGACCTGGCACGCCGAAGCGCCGAAACAACAAACCAACACTATTGCGGTTGTGACCGCAGGCACCTCGGACATGGCAGTGGCCGAGGAGGCCGCACTGACCGCAGAATTCTACGGCAACCCAGTACTGCGCATTAACGATGTGGGTGTTGCCGGACTACACCGACTGTTGGCCCGGGTAGATGATCTACGCGCCGCGAAAGTTCTGGTCGTGGTCGCTGGCATGGAAGGCGCACTGCCCAGTGTCGTCGGCGGGTTAGTGGACAAGCCGGTGATCGCAGTGCCTACAAGTGTGGGCTACGGCGCAGCATTTGACGGCGTCGCGGCTCTGCTTGGTATGCTCACCAGTTGTGCATCAGGCATATCTGTCGTCAACATCGACAATGGCTTTGGCGCGGGCTTTTTAGCAAATCGCATCAACCGCTTGGAATAGACCATGACCCCAGAACTGAGCGACAAGTACCAACATCTACAAAACGTTATCGGCACATACGATAGCCTGATCGTGGCCTTTTCTGGTGGCATAGACAGTTCGTTAGTTGCTTATGTTGCAGGCCAAGTATTAGGTGACAAGGCACTGGCAGTAACATCAGGTTCCGCCAGTCTTAAGCGCACCGATTTAGAATTGTCGAAACGACTCAGCGACGACTGGGGTTTGCGCCACGAAGTGATCGTGACCGACGAGTTGAACAAAGCCGACTACCGCGCCAATCCGACAAACCGCTGTTTTCACTGCAAAACGTCACTGTATACAGAATTGCAACAAATCGCGGAACAGCGCGGCATCGCAGTCATTGCAAACGGCACCAACTTAGACGACCTCGGTGATCACCGCCCGGGATTGATCGCAGCAGACAACCACAAAATACGCTCACCCTTAGTGGAGAGCGGCTTTCATAAAGCCGACATTCGCGCCTTAGCTCACGAACTGGGGCTAGAAAACGCCAACAAACCTCAAGCCGCTTGTTTGTCCAGCCGGTTTCCCTACGGCACTGCCATAAACCAAGAACTGTTAGCACAAGTAGAAGCCGCAGAAGATGTATTAGCCCAGCTAGGCTTTAGCCAGTTCCGCGTAAGACACCATGGTGAGGTCGCACGGTTAGAGGTACTGCCGAAAGAATTTAGTTTGGCCGCACAACACCACCAAACTTTAGAACAACGCATTAAAGCGCTGGGATATCGCTTTGTGACCATGGACTTAGGCGGCTTTCGCTCCGGTTCTTTGAACGAAGGGTTGCGGCCAGAACAAATACAAGTGGTCAACATCTTCGATGGTCAGGAGCAATAACAGACCACACAAATAAAGGGGGTACGATGTCGATACCAGAAGAATTCACGTCACAGTACATCGACCATGCCAGCGCCGAACAAGAGTCTCCGCTCTATAAGGCCATCGTTACCAGCAAAGAACCCTACCGCAGCTTGGCCAAGCAGAACTTCCATCAGTCCGCCAAATACGGTTACCACCACAAGATTGAGCACGCCCCAGCAGACAGCCCCGCACCGGGTTTGGACTTAGAAAACGACGACCTCTACTACAACACCGAAGGTGCTGCAGCAGACTATTGGCGTGATGCGAACCTGCCCAAACCCAGTAAAAACATCAATCGATTGCGCCAAGACCTGGCCGAATGGGGCTACTGCTTAATTGACCAAGCGCTTTCCGACGAACAACTGACGTGCATGAAACAGCGCATCAGCGACCAAGCTGCGGGCGAACGCAAAGCCGGCATCGCTTCGTGGATGGGCACCGAACCGGCACCCGGCGACAAGCTGACCACCACCCAATTTGTGCACTGTCTAATCAACAAAGGCCAACAATTTATCGATTGCGTAGAGCACAAGACCGAGGGTGTGCAGGCCGCACATGTAATAGAGCGCCTTATAAGCGAAAGCATTGGCGAGCGATTTCTGATGTCTTCGTTCATCGCCATAATCACCAACAAGTACAATCTTCCTCAAGGGCTGCATCAAGACCAAGCCATCGCGCCGTTCCAAGACACCGCGGCACCCTATACCTGCAACACCATGTTCATACTCGACGACATGGGGCCACACAACGGCGGCACGCTAGTGGTACCCGGTTCACACAAATTGCTCAGCGCGCCGGGCACCGGCCAACCCATCACCACGCCGCTGCCACCCGCCATAAACCTCACCGCCCCCGCAGGCACCGTGATGATCTTTGAGGGCCGACTGCTCCACGGCAGCGGCGTAAACCGCTCAGACGATTCACGCTCCGTGTTAGTAATGAACAGCATCAAACCGTTTATGCGCCAACAAGAATTGCATATGTTCTCCGCCCATACAGAGACCCTAAAAAACGCCTCAGACAAACTGTTGTATCGCTTAGGAGCAATCCCAACTGGCCTGGGCGGTATCGAGGGCGCATGGAATGGAGACCACCTAGTGGGCCAACGGTTGGCCTTAGAGCAAGGCCAATACCTCCCTGTCGGCGAATTGTCGCCAGACAGCACAACTGAAGAACTCAACCAAGACTTCGGCTATCGGCATTCAGAAGTCGGGGCGCGACAAGCGCCAGATCAGCCGGAGCGAGCCACCGCTAAGTCGACCGCATCTTAGTTTGGTTACCCTAGGAGTGCAGATGCGAAAGAGTGCGTCAGGGCGCAGCCGCCTCAAACGTCGGCGGCTTCTTGATCGCGTTCTCTAAAATACTGACGCATTTGTCGGTCGTAGCGACTGGTGGCGGATTTACGGCCTTCGCGAACCCAAGGCTGTGCGACGGGTTGCGCGGCAGCTTCCACTTGGTCGCCCATAACCGTTACCCGTTGGATGACGCGCTCGCCTTCGAAGTCGTTCAATACAAAGTGCTGGGTGCAGCGGTTGTCCCATATTGCGATGGTTCCTGGTGTCCAGTGGTAACGCACGGTAAAGCGCGGGTTTTTTACCCAATCGGTTAGGTAGTCGAGTACTACGCGGCTTTCGGTGTTATTCATCTCTACGATGCGACGAGTAAAGTGTTCGTTCACATACAACGATTTGCGGCCAGTTTCTGGGTGCACGCGCACCACTGGGTGCACCGCCATCACCTCGGGGCGACTGTGAGGTGCGGCATCGTGCAGGGCAGTGGTGCCTTCGCACAATTGCTGCATCGGCTTCGACAATTCGTCGTAAGCCTGCTCTAAGCTGGTCCACATGGTGTCACCGCCATACTCCGGGCATTTGACCATGTGCAGTATCGACATAATCGACGGTTGTTCCTGAAACGTAATGTCTGTGTGCCATTCGTCGGCGACACCGCCCTGGGTCGCAGCTAACTCAAATATATAGGGGTGATCAGTGAACGGGTTTTTCAAATTAGGGTGATTTTCCAGCTCACCAAAGTTGTGTCCAAACGCAACATGCTGCTCTGGACTAATATTTTGACCGGGGAAGAACAGTACTTTGTGTTCCGTGAGTAGCGCTTTTATGTCCTGTATGTCGCTGTTCGTCGTGGTCGTTAAGTCCGTGCCACTCACTTCCGCCCCTAGCGCCCCTGCCAATCTTTTGATCTGCCATTGGTTCGCCATGTTCTCTCCTCCTTTCTCTGTCGCCATTTCGCGCAACGTAATCCCGCGTTATGCGCTCGCGATCATCACATCGTCGCTAACATCGCGCACGAATAGCGGCTCAATCCCGTGTTCTACAACATCTTTTTCCATCGCCGCAACATCGACCGCCTGACGCGGCGCGGCCGCCGCGTGCAGGATCATCTCTAGCAGCGTGGCATCGCTGCTGGTATTCAAAAACAATCCTGGGCGCGCCAGCACAAAATCTACGGCTCTTTGTACCGCACCTGAGTCGCGTAACGGCCGATACCAACTAAGCCGCGGTTCTGCATCGTCATCGTTCCAACGCCGCGCGGCAATACTCTTAATGGTTTGCATGGCCACTCCGCGTCGCATACACAACTCGTATAGCGCCTCAAAGTCTGCAGCGTACTCGGGGTTCTGCATCATCACAAAGCTGTACGGAACCAGTATGGAGTCAAATGGATATGTCTCTAGACTCTTAATGTGCATAGCAGGCGCGTAAGTGCCGTGTCCTGTCACCCCTATAAACCGCACCAGCCCTTGTGCTTTTGCCTCCACTAACGCCTCTAATGCACCACCCGGTGCCATCGCCGTTTGCCAATCGTCTTCATGGGTCAGATTGTGCAGCTGAATCATGTCTATGTACTCAACCTGCATACGCTCTAACGATGCGTGCAGCTGCGCTTTGGCTTTTGCTGCGGTGCGATGTCCTGTCTTAGTGGCGACAAACACGTCTTTGCGATGATGAGCCAACCACGGCGCCAAGCGCAGCTCGGCCTCGCCATAACTTGCTGCGACATCAATGTGATTGACACCAAAGCTGGCCATCAGGTCCAAGGTACGATCTGCACGCTCTTGCGACATCGCGCCTAATGCTGCGGCACCAAAAATTGCGCGGCTACTGTTGTGGCCTGTGCTGCCGAATGGGGCTTGTTCTATGCTGTGGCTCATTCCATGACCTCCGTAATTAATGCGCTAATATACGCACATGGATATTGCTCAATCATCCTTTACTGCATGGAGTGCAAGCAAGCATTGGTTGCACCAGGGTGAGGGTGTGTGTGGCGCATTGATGTATGCGCGCACAACTACTTTCGCGGCATGGCAACCATGAGCGCCGTGGTTTGCTGGAACTGCGGCCGTGATCTGGCGGATATTCCGCGCCCTATTAGCCGTCACAACAATTGCCCCGAGTGCTTTAGCGATCTGCATTGTTGCCGTATGTGCAAACACTTTTTGCCAGAACGAGTAGGTGTATGTGCCGAGGATCGCGCCGATCCGCCGGTTGAAAAAGAAAACGCCAACTTTTGCAGCTTTTTTGTTCCCGTCAGCGACGCCTTTAATCCCAATAAAAAATCCAAGGGCGATGCCGCCAAAGGCGCCCTGGACGACCTATTCGGTAAGGCCCCCAACGCAGACAACGACCCCGAACCAACAGACGCGCCCACAACAGACCCCAGCCTCGACGCACTCAACGCCCTGTTCAGACCGAAAAAATAGTTACGCTTAGCGATTGACTAAAATCGTTATTTGGCTAACTATTTTGATCATTACTAACGGGAGAGCAGAGTCATGGCATCGGCCACCTTAAACAATGTACTCAGAGTCTTTGGCGCCAAACCTACCAAACAGGAGCAAAGCGCACTGGCTGAGGAAGTCATGCTTATGACACTGTCGCGCGCCACTGCCGCGGACACCAATATAAAAGACGTTGAGGTCGAGAAGGTTCAGAGCGTGCTGAAGAAGCATCTCGACAAAGACTACTCAACCGCAGAAATCCGCATTGCCGCAAACTCCGAAATGTACGAGGTGGCGCCCTTACGCGAGTACTTGGCCAGCGCCTCAAACAAAATGCGCAGCGCTGACAAAGTGCAAACCATCCAAGCTCTGGCTGAGGTCATTAACGTCGATGGCCGTGTCAACGCCATGGAAATTGCGTTTTTTAATGAGGTCGCCGCCGCTCTGGCGCTGACACCGGCACAAATTATTGGGTTGGTTGAATAATTCCGGCCCCACCCTATCAGGCACTAAAACTATCTCTTCGCCGGTTATCTCTGCAATCAGGCCAGGTTGCGAGATGCATGCCGATGGGGTCGCAACAATGAGTTTCGACATCAATGCTGGCGACATAAGAGTCGGCGTCGGTGACGCCG
>NHET02000135.1 GCA_002170355.2 Gammaproteobacteria bacterium TMED92 | reverse complement strand
CTTGGCTTCGCTTATCGCGTTTTGCGCCGAGCTATTGGGTAACGACAGGCCCAGTGCTTCCATAGAAGACGCCATAGTATTGGCGGTATACATGCCGCCGCAGGATCCTGGTCCCGGGATTGCCGTGGCCTCTACTTCTTGGAGCTCAATGTCTGAAACGTTGCCTGCAGCATGGCCGCCCACTGCTTCGAACACTGAAACAATGTCCCGGCGCTGCTCACCAGGCAAAATAGTACCGCCATAGACAAAGACACTCGGACGATTCATTCGCGCGATAGCAATGCCGCAAGCGGGCATGTTCTTGTCGCAACCACCAATGGCAACAAAGCCGTCGAAGCCTTGGGCGCCGACGACGGTCTCAATAGAGTCAGCGATGACTTCCCGCGATACTAACGAGTAGCGCATGCCTGGGGTACCCATAGAGATTCCGTCTGACACAGTAATAGTATTAAACAGTACGGATTTGGCACCGGCCTCATCTGCGCCCATCGCAGCCGCCTCGGCGAGTTCGTTAATGTGCATGTTGCAGGGTGTCACCATGCTCCAAGTAGACGCGATGCCGATTTGCGGCTTACTGAAGTCTTCTTTTGTAAAGCCGGTGGGGTAGAGCATGGCCCGGCTGGGCGCTTGCTCGATGCCATCAACAACCAAACTGCTATAGGGGCGTTCGTCCGCCATTTGTTTTTCCTGCTATGGGTTGAGTGTTTTTTGCAGCACCGCGGAGCCACGCTGCCAGTTATAAAGTGATTGTTTGTCGTTGGGCAGAGATTCCACGTCGGCTGTCTCGAAGCCTCGCGCAACAAACCATTCTTGGGTTTGGGTAGTCAATACGAACAGGCTGTTCGCCCCTCGCTGCACTGCGGATCGCTCTGCCGCCTCGAGCAAAGCACTGCCGATACCTATGTCACTGTATTGATGCCGATAGTGCTCATGTACCGCCACACAAGCCAACTCTGCGGTATTTTCACAGGGGTAAACCGCACAACAGCCGACCACGACGCCGTCTAGTTCCGCGATCACAAAGTGTTCGATTTCTTGTTCAAGTTTGGTTCTTGAACGCGGTACCAGAACACCGTCCTCTTCAAGTGGGCGAATGATCTCGACGATATCTGCGACGTCCTCAAGGCGCGCTGAGCGCGTCAATTCTTCGTTTTTGTTCGAGACTTGGGTACCGATACCATCTGCGGTAAATAGCTCTTGCAGCAATGCGCCGTCTGCTGCGAAAGCGATCAAGTGACCGCGCTCCACCCCCCTAAATGTGGCGTCGGCTAATGCCCGACAACGGGCGGCGGTCACGGTCTCCAGTTCGCCGCAGCGTTGACTAAGGTTTGCGGGAGTTATGCGGCTTAAGCGTTGTTTGTTGTTATCGGTAAGCTCGCCGGGATCATTGAACATGATCAGCTTGTCGGCATGCAGTGCTATGGCTAATTCAGCCGCAAGCTCCTCGGCCGCCAAGTTGAACGCCTGCCCGGAAGTAGAGAACCCAACAGGCGACTGCAAAACAATCGCATCAGTGTCCAGTAGTTTTTGCATGGCGTTTAGGTTCGCACTGCGCAGGCGACCAGTGCATTGATGGTCGACACCATCCACTATGCCCAAGGGTTGCGCGGCAACAAAGTTGCCAGACACGAGGTTGATTTCGACTTTATGCAGCGGCGTGTTTGGTAGGCCGGTAGAGAACAATGCTTCCAAGTCGGCGCGCAATGCGCCGTAGATCTCAGTGATCTTGCGCATTTGCGTTGCCGAGGTAATGCGACGGCCGTTGTGGAACTCGCTCGCGGCCAAGGCGTCGTTGAGTTGTGGACGCCCGCCATGCACTACAACGAGCTTTACTCCAAGCACGTTCAGTAGGGCTAAGTCGTGGACGATGTTCACTAAATTGCCGTGTGCCAAGGCGTCACCGCCAAGGAACACCACAAAGGTCTTACCGCGGTGGGCGCTGATATAAGGCGTAGAGCCTCGGAACCAACTTGTATAGCGCGCTAGGTTGTTCAAGTGAAACGTCCAGATTCAGTGTGAGTATTTTACGACTAAATGCAGCGTTGCTGCTGTAACAAGTATTCCAAGCTGCACAGTTTATGTCAGGCAATATTGGCCAATGACTTTTTGCAGCGTGTCTATGGCCGGTAAAATATGGCTCTGCTCCAGATACTCGTCAGGTTGATGGGCCTGATCAATATGTCCTGGGCCCCAAACCACAGTTTGCATACCCAAGGTTTGGAGGAAATGCGCCTCGGTGCCAAATGCAACAGTCCCCGGCGTTCTACCCGAGAGTTGCGCTAAGCTTTTGGTAAGCGCGCCCTCAGCGGAAGATTCGAATGGTGGAACAGGTGGGTACACGGTGCTGACGGTGACGTGGGTGTTTGATCCGACTGCTGCGTCATGACAACGCTGCTCAAGTTGTTTGTGGATGGCTTCGGAGTCCATGCCCGGTAATAGCCGTAAGTCGATCTGTAGTTCCGCGTGACCGCAGATTCGATTCGGGTTATCGCCGGCACGCATGCAGCCAAGGTTAAGCGTAGGTACGTTGACTGCGAATCCCGGGTGCTGATGTTGTTGCGCTAATTGCTCGCGGAAGCTCATCAGCGCGCTCATAACAGCATGCATGGTGTCCAAGGCGTTGTTGCCAAGGCTTGGGTCAGAGGAGTGGCCGGCGGCACCGTGCACCTGCACGCTCATCATGCTCACGCCTTTGTGTGCATATATGGGTTGCATGCCCGTAGGCTCACCGATGATGGCGTAATCAGCCTTAGGCGTGCCGCTTTCGACCAGGTAGCGACTGCCGGCCATAGAAGATTCTTCGTCAGAGGTGGCGACAATGGTCAGTGGTGCCGCCAGGTTTTTGTCGGCAAAAGTCGCCGCAGCATGTAATGCCACAGGAAAAAATCCCTTCATATCGCAACTGCCAAGACCGTAAAAACGTTGGTCGCTGTCGCGTAATTGAAAAGGATCAGATTGCCATAGCGATTCGTCTACCGGCACGGTGTCGGTATGCCCCGCCAACACTAGACCGCCGGGGTGGGTCTTACCGTTGGCGCCCAAGGTTGCGATAAGGTTGGCCTTATCTGGGCGGTCGGGTAGCGGCATGAGTTCGGTTGCGAAGCCTAAATCGTCCAACCAGTTCGCTAGGTGCTCGATCACCCGTAAATTGCTGCGATCAATATCCGCAGTGGTCGAACTGATGGACGGCTCAGCCACCAGTTGTTTCAGCATGTTGTCAAATTTTGGTAACACGGCTTTGCCCGGCGATATCGACAAGGTTTAACAGCGGCGCATTGTAGTCCTATGGATAGTACTGCGCACCTCGACTCAATATACCGACGGGGTGTCATCTGGTCGGGTTTTGAAACGGCGGTGCACCCACAGGTATTGCTCAGGATGCTTGCGAATTTCTTGCTCTAATAACTCGTTAATGTGTCGTGCGTCAGTAAGGTCGTCGCCGCTCGGAAAGTGTTCAAGCACTGGACTAAAGTCCAATGACCAATGCGCACGATGGTTGTCCCGGTATACGCTCACCATAAGAACCTTAGAGTTGTTGGCGTTGGCGAACCGCGAGGTGGCGCGGATGGTGGCCGTAGGAATGTTAAAAAACGGCGCAAATACGGAATGCTTGCGCCCATAGTCTTGATCCGGTGCATACCACAGCGTCCGCCCAGACTTGAGCAGGCGCAGAGTTTTGCGCACATCGCCGCGCTCAACCACCTCGCCGAAGAAGCGCTGTCGGCCGCGGACTTGTAACCATTCCCAAACCAAGTTCTTGTTCTGTCGATACATCACATCCATATCCTGATCGCCCAGCGGTTGGCAGGTAATGTCGATGCAGGTGTAGTGTCCGCCCAATAGCAGCACGCCCTGACCCGCTGACTGCGCCGCTTGAAGGTGCTCTAGCCCGGTGAGGGTCATGTGTGGGCGCAGATCCCGCTGCGGATTCATCCAAGGGATGGTGGCTTCGGCCAACCCCATGCCGGTATGCAATAAATTGTCTTTAACCATTCGAGCACGTTGGGTGTCAGTCAGTTCGGGGAAACACAGCTTGATGTTGACCTCGGCAATACGCCGTCGTGAATTGGCTGCATAAAATGCAAGGTGACCAAAGCCGCGGCCCAGGGCTAACACCCAACTCAGAGGCATGCGAGCGATAATCCAGGCGCAGCCCACCAGCAACCAGCTCAGCCAGTATTTTGGAGCAAGCATGCTAAAGCTAAAGGAGTTAGAAGCGGGCATTGCGGCGATGATAGCGTCAGCGCTCAGTGGTTGCTAACCCTGCTAGACTGCAGCGACTAATTGCCAGAGGCCAGTGTGAGCGGATTTTTGAATCCAAAAGTTGACGTGGTGGATCATCCAAATGGCCATACTCTGGTGGTTGGTGATGTGGCTACGATTTCGGCATTAGATGGTCGAGGCGCACCTGCAGCGGCTGCGCAAATCGCTTCTCTGCTCGTAGACTTGGGCCATATCTGCTCGCTTATGGGGTTTGTTGGAGACGACGAAGCTGGCCTTGAGTTGCGACAACAACTGCAGCAACGTGGCGTAAGTTTGGACATTTTGGCGGTGACACAATGGCCCACTTACACGGTTGCGGCTGAGACTGCGGTGTCCGCAAGCGAGGCCCGAGGCGAAACGCCCGAACAACAACGAACATTGCCGTTTAACGGCATGAGTGAGTATCAGGCGCATTTGCAGAACCGCTTGGAGCGTGCTGTGCGCAACGCGGCAATGCTAATAGTGGCGGATCAGGGATTCGGCTCTATTGGTGACCCAAGAGCCGCGGTGTTTGCCGCAAAGCAGAGCCGGTTGCCCTGTCTGGTGTTGTGCGCGCCGCACCAAACTAAGCATTACGGTAGTGCCACTCGCGTGGTTGAAGTAGCGCCAATACTCACGGCAGCGGAAGGCGCGGCGCTTGGGCGTTGGGTGGCAGCAGCGCACGCGCAATTCACCGGTTTAGCCACCGAGTAACGTGCCAATGGCTTTGCGTTTGTATCGTACGCTGTTGTGGTTGGCCACTCCGCTTGTGTTAGTCAGGCTGTGGTGGCGGGGTAGGATAGAACCGGCCTATCGGCGGCGCATTGGCGAGCGCTTAGGCGTTGTAGAGGTAGCGGATGCGCGTCCGGTAATTTGGTTTCACGCGGTTTCGGCAGGCGAGGTCATTGCCGCAGCACCGTTGATACGGCGTATCGCAGAGCGCTATCCGAGCCGGCAAGTGTTAGTGACGACCATGACACCAACTGGTGCAGATCAGGTGGCACGGTTGCTCGGTGACACGGCCATTCATCGTTATGCNCCCTACGATATGACCTTTTCGGTTGTTCGTTTCCTGCGCGCTGTGAGGCCAAGTGTGTTGGTGCTCATGGAAACAGAGTTGTGGCCCAATCTGATTCACCTGACTGCCAAACAGCAGATACCCATGTATCTGATTAATGCGCGGTTGTCGGCGCGCTCGGCTCGGGGCTATCAGCGCTTTGCGGCATTGAGCAAGCCGATGCTTGCAGAGTTAACTCACATTAGTTGCCAATACCCAGACCACGCCAAACGCTTTCGCGATCTTGGTGTGCTTCCCCAGCGCCTCAGTGTTGCTGGCAATCTAAAATTTGATCGCACGATTCCTCACGACCTGCGTGTGCAGAGCGATGCATTGGTACGTTGTTGCCAGTTGCATGACCGACTTGTATGGCTTGCGGCGTCGACTCATGGCGGAGAAGAGTCGCAGATTTTGCAAGGTTTCGAACGGTTGCGCCAAAAACTTCCGCAACTGCAATTGATATTGGCGCCGCGGCATACTCATCGTGCGTTTGAACTGGAGGGTTTAACTGCGTCTTTTGGGTATACCAGCGCACGCTTGTCTGTCGCTACAAACGCACCTTTAGATCGGCCGGTAGATGTAGTCATCGCGGATCAGATGGGCGTATTGCTGCCGCTTTATGATCTTGCCGATGTGGCTTTTGTTGGTGGCAGCTTGATTGAGTTTGGTGGCCAAAACCCGATAGAGCCAGCGCTTGTCTGTACCCCTGTAGTGAGCGGCTTACATTGCTTTAACTTCACCGAGATCGTTGCGCAATTAACAACCGCTGGAGCTATGTATCAAGTTGCCACAGTAGACGAGTTAGCAGCAATAACTTACAAATTGTTGAGTGAACCTGAGTTGCGGCAGAGCTGCGGTGCGGCGGGTTACGCCGCGGCTGCGGCCAATCGCGGCGCCAGTGAACGAGTTGCCCAACAGTTAATTGAGTTCATCGGCGATGCTGCGCAGTGATACCACCCGGCTCACAGGGTTGTTGGCATCCATAAAGGTGTTCAACTCAGTGAGATCTTGTTGGCTCAAAGTGCCAACAACTTGCTTTAGTCGCATAAGATTGAGCACGTAGTTATAGCGCGAATCGGCGTAGTCAAATTGCGAAGAATAGAGCCGCTGCTGAGCTTGCAGCACGTCGACGATATTTCGCGTGCCAACCTCGTAGCCGGTCTGAGTGGCCTCCAAGGCCGATTGAGCTGAGCGAATGGCCTTCAAGCGCGCGCGCACGCGAATAACGTCTGTGGTCACAGATTTATACAGGTTACGAGTGTCACGGGTAACGTTGAGTTGCTGGCTGAGTAAAAGTTCTTTGGCGCGATCAGCGGTAGCGTTCGCTTGGCGTACCCGCGATCGAGTTAGCCCGCCGGTGTACAAAGGCACGCTAAGTTGCAGACCGTAAATGGTCTGCTCTGTCGTGTCGGTGCCAAAAAAGTTTTGGCCGCCCGTAACGTTGTGGGTCTGCGTAACAGTGGCGTCGACCGTTGGTAGATGTCCAGACTGCTTCGCGCGAATGTCTCGGCGAGCCGCTTTCAGCTGAGCATTGGCTGAGCTAATGCCGTGATTTGTTGACATCGCTGTGGCTACCCAAGTCTCCTCGTTGTAGGGATCTGGATCAACAATAGGGAGCTGGTCCGACAATCGATCGAGGGAGTCATAAGATTGCCCGGTGAGAGTGCTCAAGGTTTCAAAGCTGATGGCGTAATCACCCTCTGCCTGGATACCGCGCACGACCGCATTGTCGTACGCCGCCTGGGATTCCAGTACGTCGGTAATGGCAACAAGACCGACATCGAAACGCTGCTGCACTTGTTCAAGCTGACGTTTGACCGCGGTGATTTCTGCATTAGTGGTGTCCAAACGGTCTTGGGCGCGCAAAATATTCAAATACGCCTGGACCACACGAACAATCAGATCTTGTTCTTGCGCTGCAAGGTCGTAACCCGCAGCTTCAACGCTGGCGCTGGCGCTGCCCACTGTGAACCAGCTCGCCACATTAACTATGGGTTGGCGCAACTGTGCGTTCCAACCGTGATCGTTGTAGGTTTGGCCCTGGTAACTTTGGCCAAACGTCGGGCTGGCGGGGTTAGTGTCGATAGCGCCAGGGAATTCGCGCACATTTTTACTGGTACTCACATTGCCCCCCAGATTCGGCAACAACGCAGATCTGGCTTGGGGCAGTTGTTCCTTGGTTGCAGCGTAGGCGGCTTTAGCCGCGCCAATTACCGGGTCTTGCTCCGCTGCAGTTTGGTACACACCCAGCAGATCGACGGCGTAGGCAGCTGAGTTGCAAACGATGCCGGAGCACACTAGCAAGGCAGTGGTCAGAGACTTACTCATAGATTTTACGGTGCACATAAACTGGTCCTAAAAGTCACCAAAGCAATCTTTTGCTTCATCTTTGGCATAAACAGCGCGGAGGCGGAGTGTACCCAGGTTAACGGCCAAAGTGGACATTTGTTACTTTTCTTAACACTTTTCCCGACGAGCGGCCAAGGTTACGGCGCGCTGCGTGAAAATCTCCTAGTTTTTTGTCAAAAAAAGCAAACGGTCCGCTGCTTAAAGTCGTGACCTGTAGCCTCGGCCTCGCTATATTCGTGCGGCGCAATCCTTAGGTGAGGTTTGCCAGTCGTACGAGAGAAGAGTCATCGATAAACGGCCAGAAACAACCGAAGAAATCCTCAGTCGTTCAACTGCGTTGGCCGACGGCTTTGCCACGGGCGGCTTCACGAACAGAGCATTTTCTTCGCGTTATCGACGCCAATACACCATAGACTTAGTCGCGCACATGGCCGAGTGTGACTTGAATTACGAGCGCCTAATGCGTTTGTTCCCTGCCGTTCGGCAGGAGCAAGTGCGTTGTATTTCATTACTAGGAACAAGCGACGAAGCAACCAAGCGCACGCTGGTCGAATTACGGGTGTTGGAGCGCAGCCGCTACACCACGTTGATCCAACTTGTGCAACGACCGCAGCTTAGTTGGGGCCGCAGCCCCAATATGCGTATTCGCATGTATCACGATGCGAAGAGCGCTGAGGTGGTTGAGTACCAACATCAAAATCGTTTCCATGGCAGTTATGAATTGCCCAATCGGCGCATGCGACAGCGCGATGAAAAAGCCCAGCTTAATCAATTCCTTGGCGAGTACCTGCGCTACTGCCTTGCGGTGGGCGGAGCCATGGATGGGCTGCCAGATCTCGGTAGCTGATATTCTTGCCAAGACGTGTACTGCATATTAGCGACTGCCACCTAGTGGCAGCGGGCGAGACGCTGCTAGAAACAGATACCGAAGCAACGCTCATAAGCGTCCTGCAACATGCTTTCGCTGAAATAAGTCCATCGCGCTGTGACGCACTGATTGCCTCAGGCGACTTGGCGCATTTGCCGATCCAAGAGGTCTATCGGCGTTTCTACAACATCGTCTCCGAACATTTCAGCGGCCCACTGCTATGCCTGCCCGGTAATCATGATGTATTACAAGCGATGCAAGACGCCGAACTGCCGATGCAAAGTATTGTGTGGTCGGATTGGCAATTGTTGGCACTAGACAGCCACGAAGACGACAAACCTAAATCCTTAGTGACCGAGGCGGATCGCCAGGCAGCACAACAGGCGTTAATACATACCTCGGCGCGCCATGTGTTGTTGGCGACCCACCACCCGCTGGTAGACGTTCAGTGTCCATGGCTCGACAAAGATCGGCTTATTGGCCCGCTGGAGTTAATGAACTGGCTACATGCCGTCAGCGAGCAGCGACTGCGAGGTGCGGTATTCGGTCATGTGCATCAAGATATTGCAGACGCGGTGGGTCCTTGGCCGGTATATGGCGTGCCGTCTACCTGTTTTCAGTTTCAGCCGCGCAGTCACAGATTCGCATTGGACACAGCAGCTCCAGGCTATCAATGGCTGGAGTTACAAGATGATGGAAAGATTAAAAGAACTGTTAGGCGCATAAGTTAGCGGGGCGAGCAGGGCTATTCTATTGGCGAGACGATATACTGTTGGCTCATGCCGAAGGCTTGTGACCTTGTGCATAATTTTAATAACGAATTCGGCGTAGTGAAGCTATGGCAGCAAATGAATATTCGGCTAAATCGTTACAAGTACTGTCTGGGTTGGAGCCGGTGCGTCGCAGGCCAGGTATGTACACCGACACCGCGCGCCCTAATCACTTGGTTCAAGAAGTCGTAGACAACAGTGTCGACGAGGCGATTGCCGGCCATGCTCGAGAAATAGCCGTAGCGCTGAATAAAGATGGCTCAGTCGAAGTAACAGATGATGGGCGTGGTATGCCCGTGGACAAGCACCCCGAGCACAAAGTCTCGGGTGTGGAACTGATCCTTACGCGACTGCATGCCGGGGGTAAGTTCGACAACGACAACTATAATTTTTCCGGTGGTTTACATGGCGTTGGAGTGTCGGTGGTAAACGCGCTGTCGGAATGGCTCGAAGTAGAGATCAAACGCGACGGCAAGTTGTATCGCCAGCGCTACGCCAAGGGCGAGCCGGTAAGCACGTTGGATATCGTCGACACCGTTGGAAAACGCAATACGGGTACGCGCGTCGCCTTTCTACCGGAGGCCGACTATTTCGATTCAGCCTCGATCAGTGTTGGTAAGTTGCGCCATCTGTTGCGTGCCAAGGCGGTACTTTGCCCTGGGTTGCGAGTGAGCTTAACCGTAGCCGCAGATCCAAGCGAGAATGCAACATGGCATTATGTTGATGGTCTGCAACAGTACTTAGAGCAAGCGTTGGACGGCGCCGAGTGTATTCCGCTCACCACGGTAATGCACAGTGCCAGCGGTACTGGCGAGGCGGTGGATTACGCTCTTAGGTGGGTGGTGGATGCTCCAGTCGCCCTGGCCGAGTCCTACGTTAACCTCATCCCCACGCCTCAGGGCGGTACTCATGTAAACGGCCTGCGCTCCGGACTAATTGACGCCTTAAAAGAATTCTGTGAATTCCGCGATCTCATCCCTCGTGGCGTAAAACTCACCGGCGAAGACATTTGGGAGCAATGCAGTTATGTACTCAGCGCTAAGCTCACAGACCCACAATTCGCGGGGCAGACCAAGGAGCGATTGTCGTCTCGGCAAGCCGCAGTATTTGTCGCTAATGCCGCCAAGGATGCATTTAGCCTGTGGTTAAACGAGCACGCGAGCGAAGGCGAGAGCATTGCAGAGCTTGTGATCAATAACGCGCAGAAACGTATACAGGCAGCGAAAAAGGTAGCTCGTAAACGGGTCACAGCTGGGCCTGCACTGCCGGGAAAATTAGCAGATTGCTCGGGTCAGGACGCTGAAGGCGCCGAACTGTTTTTGGTAGAGGGTGAGTCGGCGGGCGGCAGTGCGAAACAAGCGCGAGACAGAGAGTTTCAGGCTGTGTTGCCGTTGCGAGGCAAAATACTCAACACTTGGGAGGTGGATTCGACTCAGGTGCTCGGCTCTCAGGAAGTGCACGATATCGCCTTGGCGATTGGCGTGGATCCTGGCTCTACAGATTTGACGAACTTGCGCTATCACAAAGTCTGCATCTTGGCAGACGCAGATTCAGACGGTTTACATATTGCAACCTTGTTGTGTGCGCTGTTCGTAAAACACTTTCGCCCTTTGGTCGCTGCGGGGCATGTTTACGTTGCCATGCCGCCCCTGTACCGCATTGATGTGGCCAAGGACGTCTATTACGCCTTAGATGACTCCGAGCGGAACGCCATTCTCGACAAGGTGGCCGCAGAAAATAAGCGCGCCAATCCGGTTGTACAGCGATTTAAGGGCCTAGGTGAGATGAACCCCACGCAATTGCGCGAGACGACCATGGTTCCAGAAACGCGGCGTTTGGTGCAGTTGACGTTAGATGCGGGGAAAAAAACCGACGAAACAATGGACATGTTGTTGGCCAAGAAGCGTTCCCCGGAACGCCGCACTTGGTTGGAAAAGAACGGCGACCAGGCCTCAATTGCTTAGACCCGGCCATAAGCACACAGATTATAGGTAGAGCACCATGGATGATGAAATCCAAACCAGCGACCAAGAGACCATGCCGTTGTCTTTGTACACCGAGCGCGCCTATCTCGACTATTCGATGTACGTCATCAATGACCGGGCGCTGCCGCACATTGGCGATGGCCTGAAGCCGGTACAACGGCGGATAATCTATGCGATGGGCGAGTTGGGTCTAAACAGCCAGGCAAAATTTGTTAAGTCCGCCCGCACCGTCGGTGACGTACTAGGCAAGTTCCACCCTCACGGCGACAGTGCCTGTTACGAGGCCATGGTGCTTATGGCTCAGCCATTCTCCTTCCGCTATCCACTGGTTGACGGTCAGGGCAACTGGGGCGCACCAGATGATCCTAAGTCATTTGCTGCCATGCGCTACACCGAGGCGCGGCTGTCAAAGTATGCGGATTTGCTGTTGGCGGAGTCTCGCCAAGGCACCGTTGACTACGTCGCGAATTTCGATGGCACCGTAGACGAGCCCAAGTTACTGCCTGCACAAGTACCGTATTTGTTGTTGAACGGCAGCACGGGGATCGCTGTGGGTATGGCGACNGACATTCCACCGCATAACTTCAACGAAGTGCTGAGTGCATGTATTCACATGTTGGACAATCCCAAAGCCAGTGTTGCGGATTTGATGACTCACATAAAAGCGCCGGATTACCCAACCGCAGCGCAAATTATTACGCCACCGGAAGAGATCCGNGAAATCTACGAGACGGGTCGCGGTAGCATTCGAGCGCGCGCCGTATACCACCGCGAGAATAGCGAATTAGTCATAACCGCGTTACCGCATCAAGCCTCGCCAGCCAAAGTGTTGGAGCAAATCGCGGCCCAAATGCAGGGGCGCAAACTGCCCATGCTGGTGGATTTGCGGGATGAGTCAGACCACGAAAATCCAATGCGTTTGGTGCTGGTGCTACGCTCCAACCGTGTTGACTACGAGCGCTTGATGAGCCACTTGTTTGCGACCACAGACTTACAGCGCAACTATCGGGTAAACCTAAACATTATTGGTCTGGATCAGCGCCCGGCGGTGAAGAACCTTGCGCAGATTGTTAAAGAGTGGCTTCGTTTTCGTCTTAATGTTGTCACCCGCCGTTTGAACTTTCGGCTCGACAAAATTAATGATCGATTACACATCCTCGATGGACTGCTGATTGCCTACCTAAATTTGGATGAGGTCATTCGTATCATTCGCGAAGAAGACAAACCCCGTCAGGAGCTAATGGCGCGGTTCAAATTGTCCGAAATACAAGCGAATGCCATTCTCGATCTGCGTTTGCGGCAATTGGCAAAACTCGAGGAGTTCAAACTACAAACCGAAAAAGATGAATTGGCGAGCGAAAAAGCAGGTTTAGAAAAAACCCTTAGTTCCAAAGCGCGTATGCAGACGCTGATGAAAAAAGAGCTGTTAGCCCTCGCTGAGGATTACGGCGATGAACGCCGCTCACCGTTGGTAACAGTGGAGGATGCAACTGCGTTCAGTGACGAAGATCTGCTCACCAATGATCCAATCACTGTTGTAGTGTCAGACAAGGGCTGGGTTCGTGCTGCTAAAGGTCACGACTTAGATCCGTCGGAGTTGGCGTACCGCAGTGGTGATGGTTTTGCCCAAGCGGTCCGCGGTCGCAGCAATGAAACTTTGGTGTTCGTAGATTCCCATGGGCGCACCTACAACACGCCGGCGCACAGTTTGCCGTCGGCGCGGGGCCAAGGGGAGCCGCTCACGGGGCGGTTCAAGCCGNAAGATGGGGCGCGGTTCGTTGGGGTGGCCATGGGCAACAACGCAACAAAAGTGCTGCTAGCGAGCAATGCGGGGTTTGGCTTTATTGGTNCGCTTGCGGATATGGTGACAAAAAATAAAGCCGGTAAAGCNTGTCTGAGCGTGTCTGCCGGTGCAGAGGCGTTACCTCCAATTGTGGTGACAGAGGATATCCTGGNCGCAGCCGATGGCTTGGTGGCGGCCGTGACCAACCAGGGTCGCCTGCTGATCTTCAAGCTGAAGGATCTGCCAGAGCTGTCTCGAGGAAAGGGAAACAAGCTAATTAACATACCCAGTGCTGCATTTAAGGCAGGTGACGAAGCGATGCTGTCCGTTGCGGTGCTNGGAGANAAAGACGACTTGNTGGTTCATNCAGGACAGCGGCATCTGACCATGAAGCGTAAAGACTACGAAAATTACATTGGCGAGCGGGCACGTCGTGGCAGCAAGCTGCCCCGTGGTTTTCAGAAAGTCGACAGATTGTCTATCAGCTAACCCTTGCTANTCTAACAACTGAAATCAGCTGAAACCGAGGATGACCTGTGCCTGTTCCTTGACCAGCAGCGCATCGCGTTNTGGCAACGCCGCGATGCTATAAAGACGCTGCTCTGCGGCCAGNTCNGGCAGTATCGGATGATCGAAGGGCTGCGCCCANCTCTTTTCGATTTCGCTCAGTTGCGTAAAAACCTCACTACTGAACAGGGCAGTATCNTTGCGCGCGAGGGCAGCCATGGTGATGTAAGCGTCTACACTGGAAAAGTCTTCAATCTCTGAAGCATCAAGGACACTTACCTCGCCCGGGTCGGTGGGGCAAGTGGCGGTGCGTAGGTAACAACGGAATTGCCCGAGGGTTTCATACTCTAACAACAGAGTTTGCAGCAAAAAGGTCGCGTACAGCGCTTGCAGCCCGCTTACTGTCGACTGGCTCATTANCAGGCAAATGCCNTGATTGTGTAACGGCATAGCAAAGCCCGGGTACACAGCGCAGACCTCGCGTCCCATGTTTATGGCATCGACAATCGCCTGGTCTCGCTCTTGTTTCGACAGTGCCAGTTGATTGATCAGGTTCACCACCAAACAGTAGCTGGGCGTTGCCCCAGCGGCATCTTGTTGTACCGACACGATAGGTAGAGATCGATTGCCGCGTGCGCTCAGTTGCATCAACAGCACCGTAATCCAGGGTGCTGCCAACACTGCAAGGGCGCTGGCGATCCAGCGTAGCCATGGCGTTGGCGGGCGAAAAGCCAAAGTGTTTAAGTGAATGGTGACGTAGCCAGCGATCGTGTCGTCAATGTTTGCCGTGGCGGTAAAGCGGCGTGCGCCGTCTTGGCTGCCGCTCATGGCGATTACATTGTTAGCGCCATCAAAAAAGGTCACGCCGCTCACTTCTTCGCTTTCACTCACATGGTTTGCGATTACAGCAAGATTAATACGCTGGTTGTCCAAGAGGTCGCCAGCGGTGGTTTTAGCAATGGTATGCGCAAGGCTTGAACCAAACCGCTCGACTTCACTTTCACCATGACTATTGCCATACCAAATTGCTGCTAANGCAACTGCACACAGCGCGCTGGCCGTGGCCGCNGACGGNAACGTGGCTTTAGTCGAGCGGAAGCGTTTCCACCAAGGCATGGAATTTGATCCAAAATCTGAGCGGCTAATCTAGCACACACTGCCGCCACTTCGATGATCAGAACCGCTACACTGCAGCGCTAAATATCCATCTCCGTGGAGCAAAGAAGCATTGTCTGACGATGTCATCCTAATCAGCGTGTCTGGTCGAGATCAGCCGGGGTTAATGTCTCGATTGATGTCTGTCCTGCAAGCCGTGGCCGCGGATATTCTTGATATCGGCCAGGCGGTAATCCACGATGAGCTAGCCCTGGCGGTATTAGTTCGGGTGGCTGCAACGCCCGGCGCACGTGAGCAAATTGAGAATGCTTGCGCCTCGCAGGACGTGGTGGTGCGTATAACCACGGTGCAATCGCCGGATCAGGTTATGTGGTCGGAAGCCGCGGATGCGAGCCGCCTTATTGTGACCATCATGGCGCTCAGCGATGGCGTAGACGCCATTCAAGCGGTCAGTGATGTGACGCATCGCAACGGACTAAATATCGATTTTGTTCGACGCCTGACCAAGGCTGCCGCAGACTTTTCTGGAGCCAAGGTGCCTCGGCTGTGCGTCGAAATGCGCCTCAGTGGCGCGCGCGCGGCCCCAGAAACACAGCAGCAGTTGCGGAAAGACCTACTGCAATCTGCTGAGCGATTGGGTTTCGATTTTAGCGTTCAAGCGGACACAGTGTTTCGGCGTAACCGGCGCTTAGTAGTGCTCGATATGGACTCCACATTGATCGCCGAGGAAGTCATGGATGAATTGGCAAAACGCCATGGTTTTGGTGACGAAGTGATAGCGATCACCGAAGCTGCCATGGCTGGGAAAATTGATTTCAAAGAGAGTTTCCGGCAACGCGCGCAGCTGTTGCAAGGTATGCCAAGAGAGTTTTTGCACGAGGTCGCCGAGTCAGTAAAGCTCAATGAGGGGGCACATAGACTCATCAAAGCGCTGAAACACTTTGGTTACCGCACTGCAGTTATTTCTGGTGGGTTTCAATACGTTGGTGAATACCTAGCCCAAGATTTGGGCATAGATTATGTCTACGCGAATACCTTAGAAATCGTCGATGACAAAATGACCGGCAATGTTATTGGTGACATTGTCGACGCCCAATCCAAAGCGCAAATTTTAACCTCGATTGCAACGCGTGAGGGCATAACGCTGCAACAAACCATAGCGGTAGGCGACGGCGCCAACGATCTTCCTATGCTGACTGCTGCTGGCCTCGGGATTGCTTATCACGCAAAAGCGGTGGTTAAAGAAAACGCGCGCCATGCGATCTCCAATTTCGGCTTAGATGCGATTCTGTATTTGATTGGCTTTAGCGACAGTGACATCGAACAAGCACTGGCTCAGGATCGCTAGCGATTACTCATTCATTAGAGTTTTGGATTCAGCCCCACTGTGTTCTCGGACCAGTCGCGGTAGCAAATAGCCGGGCAAGATCTTTTGTAATTTTGCAAAGATTGCTCTGCCCTCATCATCACTTACAAAAAAGTGTTGCGTACCTGCGACGTGATCCGGCAGGTGCAGGTAATAGGGCAACACACCTTGCGTAAACAACTTGGTTGATAGTGCGCTTAACACCGTAGCGCTATCGTTGATGCCGCGCAAAAGTACAGACTGATTCAGCAACATGAGTTGCGCCTGTTGCAAACAAGCCATCGCCCGTTGTGTTTGCGAGTTCAATTCTTGCGGATGATTACTGTGCACCACCATAATCATTTGACAGCGTTGATTTAGAGCGTCAAGTAGCCCCTGGGTTATGCGTTGCGGCAGCACAATGGGAATTCGGCTATGAATGCGAATACGTTGCACGTGCGGAATTTCGTTGATGGCGTTTAGCAGTCGGAGCAAATGCTCGTCGCTCAGCAGCAGCGGGTCGCCGCCAGAAAGAATGACTTCGGTAACGCTTGCATCAGCAGCAATCGCGTCCAGTGCTTGCTGGTGGTTTCGAGGGCGATGCTGTTGATAAGGAAATTCACGGCGAAAACAGTAGCGACAGTTGATTGCGCAAGCTGGGGTCGTAATGAGCAGCACGCGCCCGTGATATTTTTGCAGCAGGCCAGGCGCTTTTACAAAGCCGCTGTTGGGGTCGGTTTCTGCAAGAGGGTCGTTAACAAAGCCGGTTTCGGGTTGCTGTTCCCGTAAGATCGGTAGCACTTGTTTAAGCAATGGATCGTTTGGATCGCCAGCTTGCATGCGGTTGATAAAACTCGGCGGCGCCAACACGGGAAAGCTCGNCGACGGGTCGAGCGGCTCGGATAATTGCTCTGGGTCCACTGCTACGGCGCGCAGCAGGCTGTGAGCGTCTCGAGCNGCTAGGGCAAGCTCGCTTGACCATTCACCATCGGGCCAGGGGCTAGTGATCGAGCTTTGATGGGCAGAAATGTGTTTCAAGGTTATCATGCGCGACTTTGAGATTAGCGAAGCGTGTCATGGCCAACTATTCTACCAACGAATTCAAATCTGGATTAAAACTTATGCTTGAAGGGGATCCATGCGCGATCCTTGAAAATGAGTTTGTAAAGCCGGGCAAAGGCCAGGCGTTCAACCGCGTAAAATTTCGCAATCTAAAAAACGGTCGGGTGTGGGAACGCACCTTTAAGTCCGGCGAAAGCTTAGAAGGGGCAGACGTTGTCGACATTGACATGGAATACCTCTACAGCGATGGCGAATTCTGGCACTTCATGCGCACCGATGGCAGTTATGAGCAAGTTGCCGCAGCGGCATCCGCGGTGGCTGANTGCAAAGATTGGCTTAAAGAACAAGACGTTTATCAGGTTACCNTGTGGAACGATGACCCTATAGCGGTCACGCCGCCAAACTTTGTGGAATTGGAAGTAACCGACACCGACCCGGGCCTCAAGGGCGACACCGCAAACGGCGGAACGAAACCTGCAACCTTAGCTACNGGTGCAACGATAAAAGGCGTCCCGTTGTTCATCAACATTGGTGATGTCCTCAAGATCGATACCCGTACGGGCGAGTATGTGTCACGCGCCAAGGGTTAAAGGCTTGCTGACTATCAGACTGTAGAGCACTTACGGTCATGGATATGGCGACGCGCATTGCTCAGCGCGCAAAGTTTCTAGAGACAATTCGAGCATTCTTCAAAGCACGAACCGTTCTAGAGGTCCAAACGCCAGTGCTGTATGCGGCCACGGTTACGGATCCAGATGTGCAGAGCATTGCGGTGCCGGGATATGGCTTTCTGCAAACCTCGCCGGAATACCAGATGAAGCGATTGTTGTGTGAAGGCGCGCCATCGATTTACCAACTCGGGCCAGTGTTTCGACACGAAGAACGTGGTCGGTTGCACAATCCAGAGTTCACGATGTTGGAGTGGTATCGACTAGGCTTCGATCAGCAACAATTGATGCAAGAAGTGGCTGACTTGGTGGACGAGTTGCTGGGGCCAGCCGAAGTACAGACTGTGACCTATGGAGAATTGGTTGCTGATTTAGCCGATGTGCCGGCGGTTTCGCGCAGCGATCTCGATCTGCAGTTTGCTCGTGCCAGTGAGTCGCTCACTCCGGGCCGCTTCTTTATAGTCGATTATCCGGCAGATCAAGCCGCGTTGGCACGATTGCGTCCTGACAACTCTGCAATAGCGGCACGATTCGAGCTGGTGATAGACGGAGTGGAAATAGCCAATGGTTACTGGGAGTTACAGGATCCTGGCGAGCACCGAGCGCGTTTTGCGCAGGATCGAATCCATCGCAAAAACCGCAGGCTAATAGATATAGCACCAGATGAAGAATTGCTTAGCGCGCTAGAAAAAGGTTTGCCTGACTGCGCTGGCGTGGCGTTGGGGGTAGATCGACTGCTGATGCTAGCGCAGAGTGCGAACAGCTTGGACGCGGTGCTACAACGGCCAAAAAACTAATAATCTAGTTGTGGCTGTTATCGCAGTGCTTTGCCAGAAGCCGCAACAGGCTTCAACGCACATCATCCTAAGCGTTAGGAGGCGGGGATAATTCTCCCATTACCTCACCCATATTTAATCTGCTACCCACGTTTAGGGCGCTGCTCAAGCGCACCGCACCCTTGGGGAAGCAGCAGATCACTGTTGAGCCAAGCAAAAAGCGCCCTATCTCCGCACCGCGCTCCAGGGCCAGGCTGTGCGTATCAGTTTGCACGCTCTGATAGGGGGATGCAGGCCCTGGCCAAACGGTCTCTATAGACGCAACGATCAAAGCACCNACTAAAATCACCAGCATNGGACCAAAGGTGGTTTCGAAACGGCACACCAAGCGCTCATTTCGCAAAAACAATCCCTCTATGTATTCCTCGGTAATACCGNTTACCGAAAACAAGGCGCCCGGATAAGCGATNGTTTGCGTCAAGGTGCCCGTGTAGGGCAAATGGATGCGGTGATAATCGCTGGGTGCGAGGTAAATGGTGCAAAAGTCGCCGCCCTCGANGCCCTGGCCAGCGACGCCGGCCAAACTGCGCAATGAGTAACGTTGGCCTTTCGCTTGGAACAGTTGATCGTTGCTGATGTTGCCCAATTGGCTGANACAGCCGNNCACGGGACTAGCAATCTCGTTAACTGCAGTTGGCATAGGCCGCGCGTGAGTGTCCAGCGAGCGCGTGAAAAACTCGTTGAAGCTCGTGTAGTCAGCAAAGTTCTTACGCTCTGCCTCAGCCAAAGATATGTCATAGATCCGTGCGAATTGTTCGATAAAGAGTTTGCTTATGCGTGGGTTTTGGCTACGCGCTAATTTTCCTACCAACCGCGAGATAGCGTGCTGGGGCAGGATTTTCTGCAGGCTGGCAAAATGCTTATTCATAGCGGTTGATCCAGTTATTCGATCGGCAGGTTGGGGTCATTGCCCCATTCAGCCCAAGAACCGTGATAGGCGCGAATGTCTATGCCTAGCAGTCGGCCTACCAAATATGCTAGGCCAGAGCGATGATGGGTCTGACAGTGAGTAATGACAGTGCGCGTTGTGTCGATACCGAGATGCGCCAAGTCCTCTTGCAAGGTATCGCGCAGTCGCAAGTCTCGGCTGGGGTCCTTGAGCATTTCCCAGTCAAGGTTAACGGCGCCTGGAATATGCCCTGCTCGTGCTGAGCCGCTGCGCAAGCCGGCGTATTCAGCTGCGGAACGTACGTCCCATATCAGTTGGTAAGGGTCCTCTATGGCGTGCAATACGTCAGCGATTTCGGCAATGGGCTGTGGGTTGACGGTTAGCGCAAGGTTAAGCCGTCCCGATGCTGCTTGATAGTGCCCCTGGCTAAACGGTTGGCCTAAACCAACCCAGGCGTGTAGACCGCCATTTAGGTAGGCCCAGTGCTCGTGACCAATGACATCGAGCATCCAAAGTAGTTTGCCGGCCCATCCACCACCTTCATCGTCGTAAGCGATTACACGGCGATCGGGTCGGTAGCCGATGCTGGCGAGAGTTTGTTCTATTGCATTGAGGCTTGGCAGTTTGCCCACAGCGGGTGGTATGCCGCGGCACAACTGGGAGGGTTCTATAAGCACAGCGCCCTCAATATGCGCCTGCGCATAGACCTGCGGGCTGGTCACTTGAACTAGAAGATCGCCGTCGTCTAAGGGCAGCGATAGGTCTGTAGGTTCAATGAGACGCACAGAGCGTAAGCGGGTCTGAGAAGTCATGGCGCGTTTCTAATTGTTCGAATGACGATAACAGCTTCTGGTGAATGAGGACAATTTGTCTGTGCCGCAGGCGTTACGAGGGTCGTCAAGTTAGCCAAAAGTGCATGGATTAAGATTAGGCAACCAGAGGCGCCAAATGACTTCAATTCGAGCCGCTCGGTCGTAAGTTTTGCACACTCAAAGTTAACGATAATCGCGACTAGCTTCGCGCCATAGCTGCGGCTAGTTCAACAACTTTTCGGCGGACTTCGCGGCTACCGATCATACGCCAAGACGCCAGCAACTGCTGTGACTGATCTTTGTCGCTGCTCGCCTCCCAATCTGATCGATCGCTTCCCACCATGTTTTCCAGCCACTTTGTCGAGTCTTCTTCGTCCACAAACTCGTCGATAAACCAGCTCAAGGGGACATCTAACCCGCGTGCTAGTTGGAACAGCTGCACCACACTGATCCTGCATTTGCCGTGCTCAATGCGTG
>NHET02000079.1 GCA_002170355.2 Gammaproteobacteria bacterium TMED92 | reverse complement strand
ACGCCGTCGCCCTGGCATGCCTCGCAGCGGCCGCCCTTGACGTTGAAACTAAAACGGCCTGGTTTGTAGCCACGTGCACGCGCCTCGGGCACTTGTGCGAACAACTCTCGAATTGGTGTAAATAAGCCTGTATATGTCGCCGGATTAGATCGGGGAGTACGACCAATTGGACTCTGATCAATGTCCACTACTTTATCCAGGTGCTCTAGTCCCTCGATCGACTCATAGGTTCTGGCCTTCAAAGTGGTTGCTTTATTTAGTTGAGTTGCCGCAAGTGGATACAGGGTGTGATTGATCAGGGTAGATTTGCCAGAGCCAGATACTCCGGTAATGCAGGTGAAGAGCCCGCAGGGAATATTCAGCGTAACACTTTGCAGATTGTTGCCGGAGGCGCCGGTTAGGGCAATCGACTTCTCTGCCTTGCCCTTGTTTCTTTTTGCCGGCACGGCGATCTCTTTCTTACCGCTCAAGTATTGCCCGGTGATCGAAGCTTTATTGGCCGCGACATCCTTAAACGTTCCCTGAGCGATAATGTTGCCACCGTGAACCCCGGCGCCAGGGCCGATGTCGATCAAATGGTCAGCACGGCGCATGGCTTCTTCGTCGTGCTCGACAACCAATACCGTGTTACCCAGATCTCGCAGGTGCTCTAGAGTCCTCAACAGACGTTCGTTGTCGCGCTGATGTAGTCCGATAGACGGTTCGTCGAGGATGTACATAACGCCAACAAGCCCTGCTCCAATTTGGCTAGCCAGTCGTATGCGTTGAGCTTCGCCGCCCGACAGAGTTTCAGCGCTCCGATCGAGCGTTAAATAGTTCAGGCCAACATCGACCAAAAACTGTAATCGCGCTTGGATTTCTTTGAGGATTTTTTCCGCGATGGTAGCTCGTTGGCCGCGTAATTTGAGTTTCGCAAAGTGCTCTAGCGTTGCTGCGACAGATCCGTGAGTAACGCTCGGTAAGTTAGTGCCGCCAATAAATACATGGCGAGATTCTTCACGTAAGCGGGTGCCACCGCAGTCAGGGCAATCTGCAACCCGCAGGTATTTTTGAAGATTTTCCCGCACCATCGACGAGTCAGTCTCGCGAAAACGACGTTCCATATTTGGCAGCACGCCCTCAAAACGATGGCGGCGGCGAATGATGTCGCCTCGATCGTTCGCATAGCTGAAGTCGATTTGCTGCTTGCCACTGCCGTGCAGTATGACGTCGCGATGCTTTTTGCTGAGCTTCTTAAATGGCACCTCGACATCAAAAGCAAAGTGGTCAGCCAATGAACTAAGCATGTGAAAGTAGTAGATGTTGCGACGATCCCAGCCGCGGATAGCACCTTCGGCTAGGGTCAGCTCTGGGTCAGCAACGACCAGGTTTTCGTCAAAAAACTGTGTTACACCCANTCCGTCACAGCTGCCGCAAGCGCCCGCAGGATTGTTAAATGAAAACATTCGAGGCTCTAACTCGGCGATGGAATAACCGCAACTAGGGCAAGCAAATTTGGCGGAAAAGACCATGGCGTCGGCTTGTTCGTTATCCATATCCATGACCAAGGCGACACCGTCGGACAACGCCAAGGCTGTTTCAAAGCTCTCGGCTAACCTTTGTGCTATGTCGTCGCGTACTCGGACACGATCAATGACAGCCTCAATAGAATGCTTTTTATTTTTGTCGAGTGCTGGCGCCTCGTCTAAGTCAACGACGAGGCCGTTAATACGCACGCGCACATAGCCATTGCTGCGTAAGTCTTGGAAAACGTGCAGATGCTCGCCTTTGCGTTCGTCAACAATTGGTGCGAGCACCATGACTCGTTTGTCTCCGAGTTGATCCAGGACAAGGTCAACCATTTGGCTCACGGTTTGTGCGTCCAACGGTAAGTCGTGGGTCGGGCAGCGTGGCTCACCGACGCGAGCGTAGAGCAGCCGCAAGTAGTCATAGATTTCGGTAATCGTCCCTACAGTCGAACGTGGGTTATGGGAGGTGGACTTCTGCTCTATGGAAATCGCCGGCGATAATCCTTCGATATGGTCAACGTCGGGCTTTTCCATCATCGACAAAAATTGGCGTGCGTAGGCGGACAAGGACTCCACGTAGCGGCGTTGTCCCTCGGCGTACAGAGTATCGAAAGCGAGAGACGATTTTCCAGAACCAGAGAGCCCGGTAATGATGACCAGTTTGTCTCGAGGAATGTCTAAATCTACATTGCGCAGATTATGCGTGCGCGCTCCTCTGACCGATATTGTGTCCAACGTTGTCGCTCTCGATGATGAAACAGAAGGTTATCCAACATAACTGGATCGTGGCATAGCGGCAATAGTATGCGCGTGGTTGTGTGACGGTTGCGTGCAAAATTGTTGGGTTAGGCGCAAGTAGCGCATTAGACTACACTTAGCAGTAGTGCAGATGCGGAGAACAACATGGCGAGAGGCGTCAATAAAGTCATATTGGTGGGAAACCTGGGTCGCGATCCGGAGACTCGCTACGCGCAAAATGGCACCGCAGTCACGCGTTTTAGCGTGGCGACTTCAGAGTCATGGCGGGACCGAACGTCCGGTGAGCAACAAGAGCGCACCGAATGGCACAACGTGGTTTGCTTTGCGCGATTAGGCGAAATTGCCGGCGAGTACTTACGTAAAGGCTCCAAGGTATATATAGAAGGTCAACTTCGTACATCAAGCTGGGAAGCAGACGGCCAAAAGAAATACCGAACCGAAGTTAATGCGCGTGAAATGCAAATGCTCGACAGTCGCGGCAGCATGGATGCGGGTGCCGGCCAAGCGAGTCCGCCACCGTCAGGCTTCAGCCCAGCACCTGGCCAAGCGCCCGCTGGAATGTCTATGGACAACGCCCCAACGTTAACCGAAGACAGCGATTTCGAAGACGACATCCCGTTTTAGAGCCGGATGCTCTGCCAGCGCCGCAGCCTCATGCGACCATAACCAGCAGCGCCGAGCCCAAAGCGATACGGTAGTAGACGTAAGGCCGCATACCTGTGCGCTCGACCAAACGAATGAAAAAGTGAATACACGCGTATGCGCTCGTCCCCGCCATAACGCAGGCGCTCAACATGGTGGTGGCCTGTGCACTCAGTTGATCAAAGTCCAAATCCGTCATCATCAACAGTTGCGCACCNAAAATAGTGGGTATCGCCAGCAAGAANGAAAACCGCGCACTTTGCGTGCGACCAAGACCGATGAGCAAGCCAGCAGTAATTGTAATGCCCGATCGCGAGGTGCCGGGTATCAAGGCAATGCATTGCGCTAAACCTATCAAAGCTGCAATTGGAAAAGTTATGGGTCTGTCGTATTGCGGGCGTGTGTCCGCATACCAAAGCGCCAGGCCAAAGACCAATGTGGCGGTGGCAATAACGGTCACTGATCGCAGTTCGCTGTCGACAAAATCTTTCGCCGCAAAGCCGATGATGACAATCGGTATGGTCGCAATGGCGATGAGAAAAACTTGCCTCAAGTGCGGATTGCCGTTTGCTGCGTCCAGCGTATAGCTGAGACCGTCGCGCATGATCTGCCTTGGTGCGGTAATACTTGCTTGTAGCATTTCGTTGAGCTCATGCCGAAAGTAAGCGACAACCGCCATGAGGGTGCCAAAGTGCACNGCCACATCGAAAGCTAGGCCTTGATCAGGCCACGCGGTTAATTGCGCTGGCAGAATCAAGTGAGCGGAACTGGAAATTGGCAGGAATTCTGTAATGCCCTGAATCAAACTCAGAATAATGAGTTGTAACCAATCCATAGGATCCGTGTCCTTAATCCAGCGCTTGTCGGTAAAGNTCAAGCATAGCATTGGCAGTTGCCAAACATCGCGGATATAGTTTTCGCNCACAACAATGCGAGACGCCGGTGTCAGAGCAGCCACAAACTAGTAGCGATAGTCGCAATACGATGCCGATATTCCCCTTGCGCACGGTATTGTTCCCCGGTGGCATTCTGCCACTGCGTATATTCGAGCCACGGTATGTGGATATGGTGCGCTGGTGTATGCGCGAGGGCGCGCCATTTGGTGTGGTGTTATTGCGGCAAGGTTCGGAAGTGAATGATCCGCGCGACAGCGCCGGCGCTGAGCGCGAGCTATTTAAGCTNGGTACCGAAGCGCAGATAATCGACTTTAACCAAGCGGATAATGGCTTGCTAGGCATCGTNGCTCAGGGGGGGCGCAAGTTCGCCATTGCAGACACGCAAACTCAGAAAGATGGTTTATTAACAGCAACGGTTGAGTATCTAAAAGAAGAGCCGGTTGGCGAATTGCTGCGAGAGCATGAGCCGTTAGTGATGGTGTTGAAAGATCTCATGCAACATCCTCTTATTCAGCAGTTGAATCCCGAGGCGGATTTACAACAAGCGCGCTCTGTTAGTTATCGGTTGGCCGATCTATTGCCGTTAGAGCCGGAAATTAAACAAGCGCTATTGCAAATGAATTGGCCGAAGGAACGGCTAAGCGAGTTACAGCGTTTGGTGGGTAAGTTTCGCGGTCACACCTAAGTTTGTTGTGCGCGCGCCGCGTAATAGATGCTGGCTAGCCGTGCGAGGATCTTTATAATCGCGCTATGAATGATTCAGTAACCCCCACAATGCAACAAATGGGCGCCGCTGCGCGGAGCGCTTCGCGAGCGCTGGCAGTAGCAAGCACCGCGACTAAGTCAGCGGCATTGGTGGCTATTGCCAATGCTTTAGACACTGACCGCGCTGCCATTAAAGAAGCGAATGCCGTTGATATGGCTGCGGCAGACGATAACAACGTCGACCAGCCGCTGGTCGATCGTTTGTTTCTGGGAGATAAAGGCATCGACCAGATGATCGAAGGTCTGCTCCAAATCGATGCACTAAAAGATCCCATTGGCGAAGTCACGGACCTCAACTATCGCCCAACCGGTATTCAAATCGGCAAGATGCGCGTTCCCTTGGGTGTCATTGGGATGATCTATGAGTCGCGCCCGAATGTGACAGTAGACGCGGCTGCGCTCTGTTTGAAGGCCGGTAATGCCTGCATACTGCGTGGCGGTTCAGAAGCATTCTTGTCGAATCAGGCAATTGCAAAGTGCGTATCGGCCGGGCTTGCGGTGGCAGGATTGCCTGCGGCGAGTGTACAACTGGTGGCAACAACAGACCGTGCTGCGGTAGGCGAGTTGTTGCGGCTAGACGACTTTGTTGACGTCATCGTGCCTCGAGGCGGCAAAGGATTGATCGAACGCGTCAGCAATGAGACACGTATTCCCGTCATCAAACATTTGGACGGCATCTGCCATGTGTACATAGATGCAGCTGCGGATCCGCACAAAGCGATTGAACTAGCGTTTAACTCCAAAGCGGAGAAATTTGCGGTGTGCAATGCTATGGAAACTTTGTTGTTGCACCAAGATATTGTTCAAAAGGTGTTGCCTCCTCTTGCTGCCCAGTTCGCGACTGCGGGGGTAGAGTTGCGAGGTTGTGAACGCGCCCAAGCTGTTGCACCGATGAGTGTTGCTGACGTAGCCGATTGGTCCGAGGAATATCTCGGGCCGATTCTCGCGGTTAAAGTAGTGGAGGATCTCGCAGCTGCGATAGCGCATATAAATGAGTATGGCTCTGGTCATACCGACGTTATCGTTACCGAAAATTACAGCCATTCGAGAGAATTTGTTCAGGCGGTAGATTCTGCCTCGGTAATGGTTAATGCGTCCTCGCAATTTGCTGACGGGTTTGAGTACGGCCTGGGTGCAGAAGTGGGAATATCAACGGACAAATTGCACGCCCGCGGACCAGTGGGCTTAGAGGGGCTGACTTCGCAGAAATATGTCGTTTATGGCAACGGTGAAATACGTAATCGTTAGAAGCGAAGGTTGTGCATCGTGCTGATCGGCTTGTTCGGTGGCACCTTTGATCCGGTGCATTATGGGCACGTTAATGCTGCGACCGCGGTCAAACAATTTTTTTCATTGGATGAAGTGCGCATGGTTATGAACTCACAGCCCGCGCACAAGGCTTCGCAATCTACACCTATCAAGTATCGTTGGGAGATGTTGTGCCTAGCTTGTGCGGCTACGCAAGGGCTGGTCGCAGACGATACCGAACTGCGCAGGGGTGGTCGTTCTTTTACCTTCGACACCTTGCAGGATCTTCGGCAACAAAATCCCGATACGGTGTTGTGTTGGATTGTTGGCGAAGACGCCTTTGCGACGCTACCCACTTGGTATCGCTGGCGGGAGATCTTGAGCTATTGCAATTTCATAGTGCTCAATCGGCCAGGGCAGACTGCTCAGTGGACAGCCGAAATGGCAGCCCTTCGGGATGCTCACGAATGTAATCAGCTTGATGTTTCGCGCAGTGGTCAGATTGTGAAACTAAAACTGCCTATGCTCGAGATGTCGTCTACAGACATTCGTCGTCGGCTTGTGAACGGCGAACCTGTGCAAGGCCTGATTAGCCCTGACGTCGCTGACTATATTCGGGATAATGGATTGTATGACAAACACTCAACACCACAGGAGGCACTCGCTTGAGGCCCAGTGAATTATGCGACCACATGGTAGCTGCGCTAGAAGACATGAAAGGCCAGGAAATCTTGTCGATCGACGTGTCGAAGCTAACGCCGATGACGGACCACATGATTTTAGTGAGTGGTGGTTCTAGCAGGCATGTCAAAGCGCTTGTGGACGCCGCCACTGAGTCCTCTAAAGCCTTAGGTGTGCAACCGCTAGGTGTTGAAGGACGTGAAAGCTATGAATGGGTGTTGGTGGATCTGGGAGATGTGTTGATTCATGTGATGAACGCAGAAGCTCGTGGGTTTTACGAGTTAGAGCGGCTCTGGTCGGATACTACCCCAGATACTGGACAACTTAACTAGTGAGGCGTTGGTGCAGGTCCGTATTCTGACTATTGGCAACAAGTCGCCAGCTTGGGTGCAGGCCGGGTACGAGGATTATTCGCGACGCTTAAAGGGCGGTATAAGAGTAACGTTACAAGAAATTCCAGCGCCCAAGCATCACGCTGATCAGACAAAAATAAAAAACCTAGAAGCTGAAAAATTACTGGCTCGAATAGCAGATGCCGACTGGGTGGTTGCGTTAGATCAACGTGGTCGTCAGGCATCCAGTGCGGAATTAGCAGGGCACATACAACAGTGGAAGATGCAGGGCAGGAATGTGGTGTTGGTAATCGGCGGTGCGGACGGCCTGGATCAGACGGTCCTAGACCGAGCAAATGAACGTTTGTCGTTATCAAAGTTGACCTTACCGCACTATCTTGTGCGGGTTGTCGTGGCGGAAGCGTTGTATCGCGCTGAGAGCATCAACGACGGCCATCCTTATCATCGAGCTTAGGGGACCGAGTTGGCAGTCGCATTAGCAATCAAAGACCCAAACCGAGAAAAGGCGTTGATCCAACGGCGCGCGATTAGCTTTTTCATGCTTACCGTACTTTGCGTTGGTGTCTTGGTCGCCCGATTTGTGCAGTTACAGATTTTCGACCACGAAAGCTATCAATCTCGTTCTGACAAAAACCGCATTCAAGTTCAACCGCTGGCGCCGCCCAGAGGTCTGATTTTCGATACCAATGGCGTATTGCTAGCAGACAATCGACCTTCCTCCGCGCTAGGTATTGTCGTAGAGCGGGTAGACGAAATAGACGTTGTTATTGCTCAATTACGCGACGTGATTGCGTTGTCCGATGATCAGGTTGAGCGCTTTCGTGAGGCGCAAAAGCGTACGAGGCGGCCCGGCGCGGCAGTGATTATTGCTGACAACCTATCCGACCGGGACATCGCGGCACTTGCGGTAAATAGGCACCGTATTAGCGGCGTCGAGGTTATCACTCAGTTGCAGCGGTACTATCCGGAAGGAGCAATTGCTGCACATGCAGTGGGGTCCGTACGCCGCATGACCGAGCGAGACTTGCAGGAGCAGGACAAAGCAGTCTACCGAGCGAGCCAATTCATCGGAAAACGCGGCGTAGAAGCCTATTACGAGCAGGTGTTGCGCGGACAGCCTGGGTTTCAAAGAGTAGAGACTGACGCGCACGGGCGTATTCGCAAGGTAATCGATATTGAACCGCCGACCCTAGGCCAGAACTTAACGTTGTATTTAGACGCTCGATTACAGCAGGCAGCAGTGGAGGCCTTGGGCGCGCGTCGCGGAGCCATCGTTGCTTTAGATCCAAAAACAGGTGGTGTGTTGGCGCTGGTGAGCAAGCCCAGTTATGACCCGAATCAATTTATTATTGGCATGAGCGATTCGGAATTTCGCAAGCTGAGTGAATCCGTATACGTGCCGCTGTTCAATCGCGCCACTAATGGACAGTACGCGCCAGGCTCCATCTTCAAGCCAATAGTCGGCCTGGCGGGTATCGCCAGTGGCGCAATGCAATGGGATACCGAGATAGACGATAGAGGATCATTCCGCTTGCCCGGTGGCGAGCGTGAATACCGAGATTGGTCGTGGACCATCGACAACGCTGGCGGTCAGGGCCTGGTTGATTTGCGTCGAGCCATCTATCGGTCCTCTAATGTCTATTTTTACGATGTCGCATCGCGTCTCGACGTAGGGTATTTGTCGGAGCTGGCAGCAGACTTTGGTTTAGGCAAAAATCTTGCGGTAGACATCAGTGAGGCCAGTCGAGGCTTGGTGCCAGACGCTGAGTGGAAACTCGGTACAAAAGGAGAAAAGTGGTATCAGGGCGACTCAGTGAATATGGGCATCGGTCAGGGTGATCTGCTGGTTACACCGTTACAGGTGGCGACCTATGCGGCGATGCTTGCCAATCGAGGCAAAATCGTACGGCCGCAAATGGCGCAAGTTCGAGATCGCGATCGAGGCAACGAAATCTACCCAACCCAATCGTCGCAGTTTGCGCGCTTAACGCATGACGATTGGGTCAATACGATCGCTGCTATGGAAGATGTGGTGCACTTGGGCGGTCAGGGGTTTCGTGGTAACGGTACGGCTTGGGCGTACATTGGTCAGGACATTAGTTATCGTATGGCAGGCAAGTCCGGCACCGCGCAAGTGGTAGAAATTCGCCAAGGCGAGGAATATAACGAAGAAGAATTGTCCGAATTCAGGCGCAAACATGCGTGGTTTATGGCTTTTGCTCCGGTGGACGACCCGCAGATCGCCATAGCGGTGCTGGTAGAGAACGGCGGTGGTGGTAGCTCTGTTGCGGCGCCTGTGGCGCGCAAAGTGCTAGACAGCTATCTCGATAGCCCGTAGCGATACGCTGATGTGGCTTGTTTGCACAAACGTTAGCTTGAGAAAAGTCAGATGAGCAGTGATTTTCAGCGCCAATTACCGACTGGGCGAAATATCCAACAAGACGGTTGGCTGTACAAAGTGCACTTAGACCCTATGTTGCTGACCTTGGTCTGTCTTGTTTTAGGCTTTGGTTTAATGGTGCTGTACAGCGCTGCTGGTGATCAGGCCGGGTTATTCGATGCCCAGGTACGGCGGGTGCTTGCTGCTATGGCGGTGTTGGTCATTGCCGCGCAACTGCCGCCCGGTGTCTATCTGCGTTGGGCGCCGTTTGTTTATGTGCTCGGTCTGCTGCTTTTGGTGTTGGTGCTATTGGTGGGGATAAAGGTCAAAGGCTCCCAACGTTGGTTAGAAATTCCCGGTCTCCTGCGTTTCCAGCCGTCAGAGTTAATGAAGATTGCGGTACCTATGGCATTAGCTTGGTACTTGCAACAACGGGTCTTGCCGCCGTCGCCGAAACATGTTTTTTACTCGCTGGTGATCATTGCGTTACCTGCCGTTGCTATTGCTGCGCAACCGGATCTTGGTACGTCGATTCTTGTTGCTGGTGCCGGCTTAGCGGTGTTGCTGTTGGCCGGGCTGTCGTGGCGCTATCTGGTTTATGCCAGCGTTATGATAGCTGCTGCAGCCCCGCTGCTGTGGCAATTCGCTTTGCAGGGTTACCAGCGTCAACGCATCATTACGCTGTTTGACCCAGATAGAGATCCACTGGGTGCGGGGTGGAACATTATGCAATCAACAACGGCGATCGGTTCCGGGGGGGTGTTTGGCAAGGGCCTGTTGCAGGGTACGCAAAGTCACCTGGATTTTTTGCCTGAGGCGCGGACAGATTTTATTATTGCGGTGGTCGGTGAAGAGCTGGGGTTGGTCGGAGTAATTTTCCTACTGTTGTTGTATCTGTGCATAATTGCGCGAGGATTGGTGCTTGCGGTGTCCGCTCAAAGTACCTTTGCAAGATTGTTTGCCGGAGCGCTGACGCTGACGTTCTTTATCTACCTATTCGTGAACATTGCGATGGTGAGTGGACTGCTGCCAGTGGTTGGCGTTCCGCTGCCTTTGGTGAGCTATGGCGGCACCTCAATTATAACCCTCATGGCGTCTTTCGGCATAATTATGTCGATGCGCACACACAAAGCCTGGTAGATTTCGCTACTTAAAATAACTATTGCGATAAGAGAAGAACGGCATGTCCAGAGTAATTTTGTCGGTGACATTGACTATTAGCGCGTTTTTTGGCGCCATCTTTGCGGACGTAAGCCTTGCAAAAAACGCTAGCCCGGCGCCCTATCTACAAAGAGAAGGTGTAACTACCTACATTGCTGAGCTTATTCGTGAGCACGGCTTTTCTCGCGCAGAGCTCGAGGAAGTCTTTGCAGCGGCAGAAAAACGACAAGACATTATTGACCTAATTAGCCGCCCCGCTGAGCGAAG
>NHET02000047.1 GCA_002170355.2 Gammaproteobacteria bacterium TMED92 | reverse complement strand
CCACAACGAGTACCGACGCCAACGGTTCTGATCTCGACTAAACGCGGCAATGCCTGGCGTTGCTTACGGCACAGGGTTGTTGTCTCGCCAACGTTTGAAAGCTTCCAGTTCTTTGGCCAATTGCGTGCTGACGTAGCTGATCACTGCCGCATCATCTAGCAGGCCCCAACCGAACAAAAAATCTGGCAACGCATCTAATGGCGCTATGAAATACAAGAGCGCCGCCACCACTGAGATTACTGTGGTTGCTGCGACTTCTTTGTAGTCCCCTTTTACATAAGCTGAGAGCAGTTCTATCAACAAACTCACCTGCTCTCGGGCTGCAGCCAACCCCTCGCTACCTCGGCGCAGCAACTTTTGTGTGGATAACTTGACCACCCTCTGCATGCCCTTGGGCGAAGCGGCCACTTGTTTGGCCTGTACTAAGAAGCGCTTAAAACCTTTGGGTTCGTTACTCATGAGGCGACGGCATGACTCATTACAAACGCCAACAACCAACGAGCAACCAATACCTCGTCGGTCTTGCGCGCCATGCTCGCCGAACCTCTTTGGTAGATGTCTTCGCCAAGCAGATCGCGGCGATGGTCTAATAAACCTTGTGCATAAGGTTTTGTGAATTCCGGATGTCCTTGTACGGTAATCACCTGGTTACCCATAGTGAAGCCAGCAATAGGACAAAACTCATTTGTAGCGAAAACCTGTGCGTCCTGTGGCAATTCTGCAACCTGGTCTTTGTGGCTGGACAACAAACTAAATTGTTCAGCAGTGTGTGCTCCCATCCAGTTTTGCCGTTGCACGATTTCGCTGGTGTGCACGCCAACCGCCCATCCCCCCGGCGCTGCAGCGACACACCCGCCAAAAAAATGAGCCATGAGTTGATGGCCAAAGCATATTCCGAGGATTTGCTTGCCCGCTGCGAGCGCACGTTCAATGAATCGCACAAGTTCAATGATCCATGGCAGATCATCGTAAACACTGTCACGGCTACCGGTTATCAAATAGGCATCGCAATCAAGCGCAGGTGGTGGGGCCACCTGTGTCGGATAATTGACACATTGCACCTGCACGCCAATGTCTTGAGCGCCGCTTTTAAGTACACGTTCGAACATTTGTGGATAGTCGCCAAATCGTGGCTGGAATTTATCCAGCACTGAATCAGTCTGTAAGATGCCGATCCGCACGCCGTTCATCAAATGATCTCGAAATAGCGCTCTAGCTGCCAACTATTGAGATTGCGTTGGTACTCTTGCACCTCCCATCGCCGAGTCATTACAAAGTGCTCAACGAACTCTTCACCTAATAGCGATCGCGCCATTGCTGATTGGTGCATTTTCTCTGCCGACTCGGCCAAACTAGTGGCAAATCTATATTGCTCAGGTAAGTCGTCTTGCAGATCATAGGCATTGCCCTGCACTGGATCTTCTGGCTCTAGTTGCTCGCGAATGCCCGCTAATGCTGCACCCAACACCGCTGCTGCCACCAGATAGGGATTGCCGTCAGCGCCACCGACGCGACACTCAATACGCTGNCTCNNCNCACCGCCCGGAANANCACGANTNGCGGCGGTTCTNTTTTCCAACNCCCCACGTTGCCGCCGTTGGCGCCCACGCGCCTTTTACCAATCTGGTGTAGCTGTTTATGGTTGGAGCAAGCATCGGCAGCAGTTCACCCAGATAACGCTGCACACCTGCTACNGCGTACCGTTGCAACGCNGACATCGAATGTTTGCCGTCGTGATCGAANAAGACATTAGCGCCTTGTGCATCGCTCACGCTGAAATGAAAATGACCGCTTTGGCCNGGGTAATCCANAGACCATTTCGCCATAAACGTCGCCATTAAGTCGTTTTTTTGAAANTACACTTTAGAAAATGTCTTAAACAGATTCGCTCGGTCGGCAGCCTCGATACCAACCTGCGACTGCAGCGCAGCCTCCCAAACCCCTGGGCCGGTTTCGCAATGCAAGCCTTCAATATTTAAGTCCATTTGCCGACACCATTCCATCAAACCTATGAAATGAGTCGATTGGGAGGACGCTCGTAACACCGAATAGCCAAAGTTGCCTGGCGTCAGCGGAGTTAAATCTTGGTAGTTCTTTGCACGNACGCTATGTGGTGTTTCTGCAAAGACGAAAAACTCGTATTCGAAGCCGGACCGAACCTGCAGCCCTAATTTTGCATACTCGACAAGTACCTCGTTCAACCGNGTTCTCGGGCACAGGGCGTGCGGCCCATCCTCGACAACGAACTCGCCAATGAAAAAGGGACAGTTTTCATCGGGCAGCCAGCGTTCGGAGTCAACGATTAACCGGTAGGCAGCGTCGGGGAAGCCACTGTGCCAGCCAGTNTAGGTGCCCGCGTCATACAGTTGGTCGTCAACATCCCAACCAAAAACACAATCACAGAAACCGCCTTGTTTTCGGAGCAAACTGGCGAACTTGTCCAATCCGACGTACTTTCCGCGCAGCACACCGTCAATATCCGTGAGTCCCAACTTAACTTGAAACACGTCCCGCTCTTTGTATTGAGCAAGTTTATGCTCCAAAACTTTNATATCTATGCTTGATTCCATACAGCCCTCTATTCAACCAAGGCCAGCAAGGTGATCATCCTACACTCTCTCAGCCCTATCACTAGTCCCAGTCAAGGTTGTGGACCTTACCCTACGCGCTTTAGGACAATGATTGTGGCTCACATTGTTACCAAACCACCCACCTATTTGCTCACTAGAAATAGACGGATAACTGCGTAAACACTTGTGGATAACTTTGAGGATAACTTATGGGTTTTTGCTGGAGTTTCTGCACAAAGACAGAAATAGACACTTTTATATAGTCGAATTTTTTCAATTTTATTNATATTAATCAGNGGNTTAAGCCCTAATGATTAATATAGTTTGGAGAAATCTGCGCCATCTATAAGCGCGTCGACCATTTGTTGATCTGTGTGCATAAACCAATCCGTCAGAGTGTTAGTGATCACTAACCCCACAAGCAACAAATCGCGAGAATCTTGCCAANCCAGCTACACAAAAACGTAACATTAGAACCGTTAGCGGGGCTAGTGCGTTTCGTCCACAAATTGTCCCGCCAGGTCAAAATTGCACTTCTCATAACTAAACATGTTTGTCGCCGGCCACGGCTCCGCGTCCACCTAGACGTTACCTTCTTGCCGCTTTGCCCAGGCGGAGTTCAACTTAGTGCATNAGATTGAACATCTTGCGGCGGTACTTTCCTGCCAGTTCATTGCCTTTACCCAACACCTCAAATATTCGAATCATGGTCAGTCGACCAATGTCATCGCGAAATGCTCGATCCGCTTGCAGAATGTCCAGGCTAACCAGTAGCGCTTGTTCATATAATTCTTGCGCTATGTAGCGCACTGCCAGCTGATATTTAAGCTCTAGGTCTGTTGCGTCCTCGTCCGCTGCGGCGAGCAGGGATTGCAACTCGGGCATGGCCGCCGCTTCTTCTAGGAACTCGAGTCGCGTCTGCGGTCGCTGCCGGNCCGCGGTATCGTCTTTAATGCTGGCCAATACCGTGCGTGCGTCGTCTAGATCACCCTTGCGCACCAAAACATCTGCCAAATCAACGCGCAGGGTTTGGTTATTTGGTTCCTCCTCGATTGCTGCCTGCAGCAGCTTAACCGCGGTTTCAAAGTCTTTGCTCTGCAACACTTGCTGCAAATCACCAGCGATCGCATCGTCNAAAGACTGAGTATGTTGATCTAGCANGCTNCGCAGCTGTTGTTCGTCTGCAGGACCATCTAACTGATCAACGATCTGGCCCTTGTGCACAACTCGTATGCACGGCAACCCNGGNACCTGCAAGCGCTGAGCGAGATTTTGATCTAACGCCACGTCTGACAAAGCTAACGCAAACTTCCCAGCATACTGGCCGAGCATTTGCTCTAACTGATCTTTCGTTTGTACCGATGGCGGTACTTGCTCCGCCCAAAACAGTACAACAACTGGCATGGATTGAGAGCGATCCACTACCTCGGCTTGGAAGGTTTCAATGGTGACGTTTATGGCGGTCGNTGTTTGCATCGTCTGTTATCGATCCTAATGGTTCTGACTGGGGTAAAAATCCGCGTGATGTTACATCACCTTATCAAAGGAAATTTGTCGAGTAATAGGTCGCTCGCCGACCCAGTCGAAACCATCGACTTGGTTGGCAATACCAAAGCTTGCAACGATATCACTTAGGCCGGCAAACGCCGCCTCTACGCGACCTAGATCGTTATTTTGTTCACTGATGTGACCAATCATCACGTGCAGCCCAGGATGTGCGACGCGTTGCAACAACTGGGCTGCTTGTTCATTGGACAAATGGCCGTGATCCGCCGCAACGCGCCGTTTCAACGCGGGCGGATAATTCCCTTGCATGAGCATTGTGCGGTCGTGATTGGCCTCTAACAGTAAGTGAGTGCATTCGCTAAATTGCTTAACGACATGTTCTGTTACCGAGCCTAAGTCAGACAGCACCCCAATTTTTACGTCGTCCTGGCGCAAGATAAATTGTGTGGGTTCCCTCGAATCGTGTGGAACGCAAACCGGGTCGATCGTGACGCCATGGACNTCGAAAGGCACATCACCATCGAAAGCCTGGCAATTAAAGCCTTCGGGCGCGCGGCTCAAGGTACCGTGGGACGCGTAAACGGGTAGCCGATAACGGTGAGCCAGAGCGGCNACTCCAGCAATATGANCGCTGTGTTCATGGCTCACCAAAATCGCNGTGATATCACCGGCACTGACCTGCAGCCGTGCAAGCCGCCGTTCGGTTTGTTTTAGGTTAAACCCGCAGTCGACTAAGAATAGCGCCTCTCCGATGGCGACTAACGTGCCATTGCCGCGACTGCCGCTGCCTAGCGAAGCAAAACCCATTAAGCCGCGTATTCCCTAATCAAGACCAAGATCTGTTGCGCCAGATCGTTATCGGCCAACGGTTGATCGCCGTCTAAAACCAGCACGTCAAACACTTCTGGCTCAGCGCTTTCGTACATTTTCAGCGTAACGTTTACCGCATTCGAGCTGGCTCCGCATGAAAACGTCAGGCGGCANAGTAGGCCANCTCCAGCATCATTACCAAATAGCTCACGCGGAATAGCCACCGCAACAGTAGCATTGTCAGAGTCCTGTTCGACCACGCTGACCTCTACCACTTCGGCATTGCGCAGAGATTGGCCTAGCGTTGCCCAAGCTCGCCCACGATCCAAGAACAGACGCAATACGGGCTGGCCTTGGGTATTACGAGTAAGCTCTGTTTTTGCGCCACTGCCTATTTCCAGCGCGACCCTCGACACTGTACTTTCTGCCACTCGCGCCGCGATGTACGCACCGATTTCGGACAACATTTTCGATTCGGCAGCAGANGAATGCGACTTCAGCCCTACCAACAAAGATGTATCGTCCGCCGCCGGCGTATCTTGCTGATCATTCTCGTGGCGAATGTGTACTTCTGTCGCCGTCGGCTGCAATCCCTGCTCTACCCGTATGAGCAACCGATCTTTACCCGCTAGCACCGCGTCCTCTTGTTTGGCCTCAACTAAAGAACTGCGCACAATGTCCCGATAACCCTCTGCGTCCAACGCCAACCAGACTGTGTTCAACCGGCCTTGCTCGGTGTCCTCGTACGCAAAGCCAATACCGTTGTCGGCGAAAAACTGCTTTAGCTTGGGCCACGCGGTTGTCGGTGCTTCTGGCACTGCCAGCCATGCCCGCCCGCCTAATCGCTGTAACCGCACCTGGTTGCGCGTGTCGTTGGCATACAGCGCGTCAGGCAGCGGCGGTTTTTTGGGGTAAAACGACGGATTCGGTTGTTGCGGAATTTGCGGCACGGGGAACGGATCGAGATCCGGCCGCAGCGCCACATCTGCAGGCAGCCGCAACTTAGGTTCGGGCTGTGCTTGCAAGTAATCGTTGGGGTCTTTTTCGGCAGGCTNCGCGCTTCCGAACCAGCCACAGCCAGTCNCTAAGATGCTGAGCACTACTGCACCTATTAATTGACTCGCCAGNTTGGTAGTACCACTCATGAATGCGCTCCTACTTGAGCAATGCGTNGACGCACCGTCTCGTGATGTTGTTCGCTCAACGGAATCAACGGTAGTCGAATGCCNCCTTCTATACGACCGAGATCAGCAAGCGCCCACTTGGTCGGCGTCGGCGAGGATTCAACGAACANAATCTCATGCACAGGCTGCAACCGCGCATCGATTTGCGTTGCCCCTGCTGTATCACCATTAAGAAAACGGCTACAAAAATCGGCCATTAAGGTCGGCAGCACATTCGCGGTCACNGAAATTGTGCCACTNGCTCCTAACTCCAACATCTGTAGGGTTTGTGCGTCTTCGCCAGAAAGCACAAAAAAGTCCTCGGCGACCGCGCTTTTTATCGCGGCAACTCGAGTTGCATCTCCGCAGGCCTCTTTAACGCCNACAATTCCTTCGATCTTGGAGAGACGTGCAATGGTTTCCGCCTGCATATCGCAGCCGGTTCTTGGCGGCACGTTGTAGAGGACGATTGGCACTGTTGTAGCNTCAGCAATGGCCTTGTAATGCTGATACAGGCCTTCTTGGGTTGGCCGATTGTAGTAGGGTGTGACCANCAAGCAGGCGTCAGCACCGAGCCGCTGGGNTTCTAGAGTCTGATGCAGCGCCTCTTNTGTGGCATTACTGCCGGTACCCGCTATCACCGGCACCCGNCCCGCCACTACGTCAATCGTGCGCTTAATAACCTGTAAATGTTCATCCGTAGACAACGTCGCGCTTTCACCCGTAGTGCCCATGGGTACNATCCCATGGGTGCCGCTCTCGATATGCCATTCAATGAGGCGATCCAGAGCCTCCCAATCGACCGAACCATCGAGATGCATAGGCGTTACCAGCGCCACAATGCTGCCTTTCAACATGCCAAATGCCTTAGTTGATTTGGAAGCGCGAGATGGTACGCAGGCTCAACACGGCTCACAAGCCTAGTTAGACGTTTACCGAGAGAGACCGTTCGACGATGAACAGCAANTGTCGCGTATGCGCCTTGGTCGCGGCATTGCCACGCCGCTTGGCCTTTAAGCGCTTCTCTATACCTTCTAATTGCGCAAGTACCGCCGATCTGGCCACGTGAGAAAATCTTTTGGCGTCTTTACCTTGCCAAATTGCNGCCAANCGCTGTGTGTATTCAATCTGCAAGTTCTGCCNNGNACTGTTTACGTTACCTCGCATNTCAGCGTCGAATACTGCGTCGGTGAGATCGCCGAGCATTTGCTCAAGCGCGTAGCTGTTGCCGTAAAGCTGNGAATCGTTAATGCGTTGCAAAGTTTGCGGGTGCAGTAAGTGATCGAGCACGCGCTTTTGCACCGACAACATCATCTTGTGCAATTTAGGGTCTTCAGACTCGTCGTAAAAATCAAAGCCCCGACGCTGACGCTGCAAATGACTGAACAGATCGGCAGCATCGCCCAACGCATCTGGGGCAAACAGATAATTGCCGAGCACTGTCATGGCGCGTTTTTGCTCTGTCGCGGCTACNGCACGATAGGGCGGGGTCTCCGAGGCACCAGGCGACGCTCGGTTAATATGTACTCCGCCAACATACCGAGACACCACACCNCCAGAGCGNGATAACTGGTTCATCAGCAGAGCATAGCTGTTGTAAAGCTCNTGGAAGGTCTCGCCTTGGTAACTTTCAAGTAGCTCCGAGCGGATAGAGCGCACCAGTTTAAGGCGCTCTTCGGCATAACCAATGGCNTCACCGCTGTGGTCATAAATGTTGATGTGNGGNTCAATGCCGCGGCCTGGCCTGCGCATATCATCGGCGTCATTACCNTAGGCTAATTCTGGCTCGGTCGAACGCGCCAACAATGCCTGCAAGCGCTGCTGCTCAGCACTGTCATCGTCCAGCGCCGGCGCNTATCCGTATTCGATGGCCCACAGGTCGTATAATCCCGGACGGTTCTGATAGAACGGCGTTTGCGGCTTACCCCTAGGAGCAACGTTTACCGCCTCGTAGTCCATCACTGAGCCGGACAAGCCTTTNGCNGCNACGGCNACCNCATCGAAAACGTCAGGCTGCAACTGGCTGGCACGCATGTTATGCGTTAACCCCAAGGTATGACCAATCTCATGCAAGATCAGCATGTACATACTGTCTTTGATCAATTGCTCGCGCAGTGCGTCGTCTAAGCCATTTACCGCCAACGCTTGCGCCGCAAACAACTGATCCNTTTGCATCTGCGCACCAAGGTCGCAATGCCGCAAGAAGCGACTCGGCTCAGCCGCTGCGGGCTGCAATACCTCTTTAACACGCAAGCGGTTGGTCAAAAAGCTGAATTCCAACATGATATCGGCGCCAATAATTTGCCCCGTACGCGGATTTGTGAACGACGGNCCATAGCCACCAAAGGGCGGGTTCGGCGAGGAAGTCCANCGTANNACGTTGTAACGAATATCNCCGGCGTCCCATTCAGCGTCGTCAGGTTGTTGCTTAACAACAATTGCGTTAGAAAAGCCCGCCTTCTCGAATGCGACGTTCCAACTCAGGGCCGCCGCNTCGATCATGTCGCGATATTCATAGGGCGTGGTGTTTTCTATCCACCACGTGATCGGCTCCACTGGATCNGACAATTCCTTTGAGGGGTCTTGTTTGACCAGATGCCAACGATTAATCATGTCGCGATAAGGNGCGACATCCCGACTGGTTAGGTCGGTAACCCGATCGGTGAAATAACCAATACGGTAGTCAGCTGCTCTTGGCGTAAAATCACTTTCCGGCATCGCAACCAGGGTGTGCTGTACCCGCACGCTTATGGCTCGACTATCTGTGACGTCTTCATCACCTCGCACCACCGGCGCCGGATTCTCGTACACCATTTCTGTAAGCAGCGAAGTATTTTGCGGGTAATTGTTGACCGCAACGACCTTGGAGCGTGTTTCGCTGAGCTTACCTAGTGCAAACTTTTCACCCGGCTTGGTCTTAGGGTCGCTTGAGGGTTTGATCTGCGCCAGTTTTTCTTTTAACAGCACAGCGTCGAGTGCAATCAGGATTTCTTTCTTTTCTTTGTCTTCGGCAACAATTTTTTCCACCGCCAGNACNGCTGGTGGAATGTTCGCCTGACCAGACCTCTGCAGCGGACTTGCGGGGTCGAAGTAAAAGCTGGTGTTGTTTTCAACAAACTCTATGCGGTCAAAGTGTCGGCGCAACAGCAACACTTTATTGTCGCGATATTGGCCACGGAAATGNCCGCCAGCGACCACACCATCTTGCGCAACCACTGTATGAATAAACTCCTGTTGCAGCTGATCTTCGCGAATGAGCATGTGCAAACTGCCATCGGCATTGTTGCGAAACAGGGTAAAGAATCCGTCTATTCGCTCACTAGCAGCGGTGAGTTGCTCTATGGTTTTTGCTTCCGTCGGCGCCGGCTCGTCCTTGGCGCAGCCAAATATGACCAAGAACAGCGACGTCAGAGCGATTAGGTAGGTTTTGCGAATCATCATTCTGAACCTTTATTTGAGAGTTGATTGGATGCGGCCGCCAAAGAACGCGGCCAAGCGTTAAAAATTGCTTTAATTAGTGTCGCTAGCGGTATCGCAAAAAAGACGCCCCATATACCCCACAACGAGCCAAAAGCGAGGATTGCAACAATGATAGCCACAGGATG
>NHET02000089.1 GCA_002170355.2 Gammaproteobacteria bacterium TMED92 | reverse complement strand
CCTGGCCGCCCGGCGAGGTTGGCGCGGATCAAATGCTGGCCGTTGCCGATTGGGCCGACCAGTACGGCACTGGCGAAATACGCTTTAGTCATGAACAAAATTTTGTACTGCCACATATCCGCCAAGCTGCCCTTTTGCCAATGTGGCAAAGCGCTCAAGCGCAAGATCTATCCACAGCAAACGCCGGTTTGATGACTGACATTATTTGCTGTCCTGGTGGCGACTTCTGCTCGTTAGCCAATGCCAAATCTATCCCTGTTGCAGAAGCCATTCAGCGTCAGCTGGACAATACGGATTTCTTATACGATCTTGGCGATATCGACCTAAACATATCTGGTTGTATGAACGCTTGCGGCCACCATCATGTGGGACATATCGGCATACTCGGGGTCGACAAAAAGGGTCAAGAGTTTTACCAGATTTCCCTTGGGGGTCACTCCGGCCACTCAAATATCCCGGCATCCCTTGGGCAAATCATCGGACCGTCAGTGTCGCGCCAACAGGTTCAGGACGTGATTAGTAAAATTATGGATATCTATTTAACCCAGCGCCTTGGCGACGAGAGCTTCGTAAGCTGCGTCCGGCGTGTCGGTATCGAACCATTCAAAGCCAGTCTCAAGCAGGGTAAACATGACGCAGTTGCTTAGCCAGCACCACGGGCGCTGGCAGATCGGTGCGAACGAAAACATCACTTGGCGCACAGCAGAATCGTTTACTAAAGGTTGTGCTCTTGTCTTAAGCGTCGACAGCGAACCACAATTAGACGGGGTCGAAGCCGATCTAATTGGCATCGAATTTCCGGCCTTTACGGATGGTCGCGGATTGTCCCTTGCAGTGCTACTGCGGCAGAGAGTTGGTTTTACTGGCGATCTGCGCGCACTAGGCGCGGTGCAGGAGGACGTCCTGCACTTTATGTTGCGCTGCGGTTTTACCAGCTTTGCGTTGTCCGAAGACCGCGACCCACACATTGTGTTAGCGCAACTGGCGCCCTACAGTCAACACTACCAGGCTTCAGCGCGCCAACACCTGTCCTCGCTGGTAAGGCTCCGCGACTAGGTCACCGCGTCGAATGAGCAACAGTGCTATGCTTATCATATGGCACATTCCAGCCTTATCGACTCGTTTTTCATCATTTTTAGCGGCGCAGCGCTGCTGACTACCCTGAGCCTATACTCACGCCAACCCATGCTGGTGGCCTACATTATTTTAGGTTGCCTCATTGGCCCTTACGGCATGGGCCTGATAGATGACGATCAGCATCTGGGGGAAATAGCCGAGATCGGCATAATGTTTTTGTTGTTTTTAGTTGGCTTAGACCTGCAACCGAGCAAGCTACGCAACATGCTAGGCGCGTCGATGCTCACTGCTGTCGCTACTGGCATTGCCTTTTTGGTAATGGGTGCGGGCACCCTTTGGTCTTTTGGTTTCAGCCTCACCGAGGCTATTGTGGTAGGCATAGCATTGACGTTCTCCAGCACTATACTGGGGCTGAAGCTCTTGCCAACAACGGCATTACACCACCGTCATATCGGCGAAATAGTCATCAGTCTGTTATTGATACAGGACATGTTGGCCATTATTGCGATCGTCGTCGTCAACGAATTCACTCCTGACCTTAGCGACATCGTGAGCAACGTAGGCGCACTGATCATCGCCCTGCCAGCTTTGGCGTTTGCGGCCTATTGTCTCGTGCGTTTCATCTTGCTGCCTTTGATTCGGCGTTTTGATGCATTTCATGAGTACATCTTCTTATTGGCTATTGCGTGGTGCTTGGGTATTGCCAGTTTCTCCCATGCTCTGAACTTATCTTATGAGATTGGCGCTTTTATTGCGGGAGTCAGTCTTGCGACCAGCCCAATTGCAAAATACATCGCAGAGAGCCTGCGCCCGCTACGAGATTTTTTTCTGATAATGTTTTTCTTCACCGTCGGCGCAGACTTAAACACTGCACTCATAACCACACTTTGGTTGCCTATTATCGTGCTCAGCGCAGTAATACTGATATCAAAGCCTCTGGTGTTCGATGCGCTGTTGCGCGCTCAGGGCGAACCTGCGGGCACGGCAAAGGAAGTGGGTTTCAGGCTTGGCCAGGGCTCCGAGTTTGCGCTACTGCTGAGCTATATAGCCCTCGGCAACAGTCTGATCAGTGAAGACGCCGCGGTTGTTTTGCAAACTGCCACAGTGGTGACGATGATCATCAGCAGTTACTGGGTCGTCTCGCGTTACCCAAGTCCTATTGCCGCAAGCCCCAAGTTACGGAAGGACTAATGTCAAAGACCTAGATCAACCACACCACGCCCGACCATCTGTCCCGCCAGGATTCGGTCTATGGCGCTGGAGAGGTCGTGCAGGCTTAGTGTCTCCTCTAGCTCGGTGAGATCCAGTTTCCAACTGGTCGCCAAACGCGACCATAGCTCCGCTTTCTCGGCGACCGGTAGTTGTACAGAATCTACACCAAGTAAATTGACATGGCGCAGAATAAACGGCAGNACAGACGCCGCGAATTGCGGCGCTGCGACCAAACCGCAGGCCGCCACACTGCATCCATAACGCAAACTCTTAACGCCGTTAAANAGAATGTCNCCGCCCACGGTATCAACAACACCGCCCCATCGCTCGGCTAACAATGGNTTGTCTGCGCCCTCGGAGGCTTGCTCTCGCGTCAGCAACTNCGACGCACCGAGTTCGCGCAAAANCTCATGCTGCTCAGNTTTGCCAGTCACCGCTGCCACTTCATAACCCAACGTGGCGAGCAGCTTAACTGCCACGGAACCTACACCACCCGTTGCCCCAGTGACCAATACCGGGCCCGAGTTCGGGCTCATGCCAGCACGTTCAAGTTTTTGCACACACTCAGCGGCAGTAAAGCCAGCGGTTCCAATGCGCATGCTCTCCTGGGCGCTTAAACCCTCGGGTAATTTCACCACCCAACTTGCTGGTACCCGAATGCGTTCGGCAAATCCGCCCGCGGTACTCATACCTAAATCAAAACCGATGACGACAACGGTGTCGCCCGGAGCAAACCTACTGTCCGAACTTGTCAGCACAGAACCTGCTGCATCAATACCAGGCGTGTGCGGGAATACCCGAGTGACCCCGGGATTACCCGTCGCCGACAGAGCATCTTTATAGTTCAGCGAAGAATACTCTACCGCGATCACCACCTCGCCCGCAGGCAAGTCATCGACGTCACGCTCAACAACACTGCGCGTGAAACCAGTTTCGTTTTTCTCTACCCGAAAGGCTCTAAATGACATAATGCTAATCCTTCGAAAGTGCGTACTTAAATTACCGGAATGCCGAGTTTTATCTGCGTGTGAACTCTAACAGCTGATTCACCCGATCTAGAGCGGCACTGGCTTTGCCCAGTAACCGATCGATAGGTTTCGTGCCTTGCTTCCAAGTCACCTGAAATACTTCTTTGTCTGCGCAAGCCTGCATTAAATACTCATCACTGGTGGCCAAGCAGTCGATGAGATTTAACTCCAGTGCTCGCGAGCCATACCAGGCCTCCCCAGTAGCAACCGCCGCGATGTCTAAATCCGGACGATTGTCCACGACAAACTCTTGAAATAGCGCGTGCACGTCCTCTAACTCCTGCTGGAATTTTTCTCGACCCTCGTCAGTATTTTCTCCAAGTAGTGTGAGCGTGCGCTTGTACTTACCAGCGGTGAGAACTTCGACGTCGACGTCATTTTTTTTCAGCAGACGATGCACGTTCGGCACCTGTGCAACGACACCAATCGATCCAATTACGGCAAAGGGCGCGGCGACTATTTTGTTCGCTACGGCGGCCATCAGATAGCCGCCGCTAGCCGCAACTTTATCTACCACCGCGGTGAGTGGAATATTCTGGCTTCGTACCCGCATCATCTGTGANGCAGCCAGGCCATAGCTGTGCACCATGCCNCCTGGGCTTTCTATACACACCACGATTTCATCGTTGCTGGTGGCCATAGTAAGAATGGCGCTGATTTCAAGCCTGAAGTTGTCCACATCGGACGCGGCAACATCTCCCTCAAAGCGCACAACAAAAACCCTTGCCGATTCTTTTTCGGTTTCAGGACCNCTTTCAGTCGTACCTTTGGCGGCTTTTTTTGCCTCTGCCGCCGCCTGTTTGTCCGCAGCCTTAAGAGACTTCTGCTCCTNTTTATGGCGCCGCTTGGCCTCCTGTGGCGTTAACAACGCATCCTCCATGACGAAGCGCAAAGTGCGTAAACGATCATTGAGTTTAGTCACCCGCAAGTGACCGCGCTCGCCACCCTGTTGACGCATCTTCGCCGNCGCTACCATAGAAACAACAACCAAGATCGCAACAACCACAGTGACGGCTTGAGCCAAAAACATTAGGTAATCAAACAGGTAGTCCATATTGTTCTCATCCGCCGACACTTAACCAGGCGCGCTACTTTATAGAGTGCAGGGTAGCTGAGTCCAGCTTTCGCCCNAGGGGTCGCCAACANTANGANATGCAGTACAATTCGGCGTTGACCGCATTGAGCAGGCGCTATGCACGAATTCCTCGCAGCACAATTCAACCCAGATCACGGCACAGGCTTAGACGCTTGTATTGGTTTGGATTGGGGGGACGATTCGGTGACGTTCGCTATTCGCGAACAACAGCTCGATCTGCATTGCGATTGCCAACCGGAAATGACGCTTTATTTCGAGAGCGAAAAGCTGGCGCGAGACCTTATCAGTGGCAACGCCGACCCTGTAGATGCCTTTATGCACGGCAANTTTCGNGCTAGCGGGCACCTGATTTGGGTNTTTCACACCATGGCGGCTTTTCGCAAAGCCACAGCGTAATTAGGCCAGTTGGTTGATGAACTCGTCGATCAGCCACCCCGATATCGCCGTCTTTGGCGGTGTCTGTGGCAACGAGTTCTTGGTAAACCATTGCGCATCTGCTATCTCACCTGGCTGACAGACAATGTCACCAGACTCGTATTCNGCATGAAAGCCCAGCATGAGCGAGTTGGGGAACGGCCAACTTTGGGACCCAAAATAGCGCAAGTTTGAGACCCTTAGACCGACCTCCTCCATAACTTCCCGATGCACAGTCTGCTCGATAGATTCTCCCGCCTCGACGAAACCGGCCAGAGTGCTGTACATCCCGTTCGGCCAGTTTGCGTTACGTGCCAATAGCATCTCTTCACCCCTGGTGACCAATACAATGATGCTCGGAGACAAGCGCGGATAATTAATCAACCGACAAGCGCTACATTGTCGTGCTCGATCGCTGGTGTGGTCCTGCATGGGTTGACCGCAACGACCACAAAACTGATGACTTTCTGACCAGTCCACCACCTGCAGTGCTCGACCGGCCAAATAAAATAGCGATTGCGAAGTTCTGCCCAACAAGCCTCGAAGTCCAACGGCACGGAACCCCTCGGGAACTTGACCATGAGCACGCATCGCAAAACAAGGTCGATTCGCAAAATGCCCCAAAAAATGCTTGTGTTCAACCTCTAGGCCGAGCCAACGAAAGTCGTCGGCCGTCACGGGCTCTGGAGCACCTTGATTGCTCTTGCAAACGAGTTCAGTGCCAATAAACGCGAAGTACCAAGCATCGCCGCTGTTCGACTCAGTCGGCATTTCATGATTTGGTACAAATTCATCGGGTTCGTTCGGCCACATTTGCGTGTTCACTTTTCGTTACTGGAAAACAAAAACATAACACACCTGTGTTGGACTGACAGCGCTTGAGGGCAAGTGCGTGTTTCGGTTGAAGCACAAGCACAATGCAAGCTATCTTTGCAGCTGGCTCAAGCGCAGTTTCGCCATCAACGACAGTCAGTCTGTTCACTTTTGGCTCACTACTGCGCTCCTACAGTCGCTTCGTCAAAGTTTATAAGGTGTGTTTATGCGTGGTCTTTCTCTCAGCTCTTTTACTCAGAACTTTCTGGGACAGGCCCCGGAGTGGTACAAGCTCACCATTGTTGGTTTCCTGCTCGTAAATCCCTTGTTGCTGCTCGTCGCGGGACCCTACATTGCAGGCTGGGTGTTGGTACTGGAGTTTATTTTCACTCTCGCAATGGCTTTGAAATGCTACCCCCTGCAACCCGGCGGCCTCCTCGCATTCGAAGGCGTTGTGCTGGGCATGACAAACCCGACTACAGTGCTGCATGAGGTCGAAGCCGCCTTTCCTGTGCTGCTGTTGCTGATCTTTATGGTCGCAGGCATTTATTTTATGAAGGAATTGTTGCTGTTCACCTTCACAAAGATCTTGCTCTCCGTGCGCTCCAAGACCTTAATCTCGTTCTTGTTCTGCGCCATTTCCGCAGTGCTTTCAGCGTTTCTAGATGCCTTAACCGTCACTGCGGTTGTGATCAGNGTCGCCGTTGGCTTTTACTCGGTGTATCACCGCGTAGCCTCTGGCAAACACTTCAGCGATGATCATGTCCACAGCGAAGACAGCANCATCAAAGAGACCCACCGCGAGGAATTGGAACAATTTCGCACGTTCCTGCGCAACTTGNTGATGCACGCNGCGATCGGCACAGCACTGGGCGGCGTCTGTACCACTGTCGGTGAACCACAGAATCTTTTGATCGCCAGCTATACAGGCTGGGATTTCATGGAATTCTTCTGGCGAATGTCACCAGTGACCATGCCCGTGTTCGTGGCGGGACTCGCAACCTGTTTGCTGTTGGAAAAAACCAAAACCTTTGAGTACGGCGCACAATTGCCCGAGCCGGTCCGAGATATTTTGGTGGAATTCGATCAGCATGAGGCTGCTAACCGCTCAGGACGTGATAAGGCACGATTGGTCGTACAGGCTGTCGCTGCAATCTTCCTGGTCTTTGCCCTAGCGTTTCACGTCGCCGAGGTCGGACTGATAGGGTTGACCATAATCGTGTTACAAACTGCCTTTAATGGTGTGATCGAGGAACATCAACTGGGGCACGCTTTTGANGAGGCATTGCCTTTTACTGCCTTACTGGTCGTGTTCTTTGGCGTCGTCGGTGTCATCCACGACCAACATCTATTCTCTCCAGTTATCGGTTACGTCTTGTCGCTGCCCGAGGACATGCAGCCAGGTATGTTCTACATTGCGAACGGTGTCCTCTCCGCCATCAGCGATAATGTATTCGTCGCGACAGTCTACATTGGCGAGGTAAAAGCAGCCTTTGATAACGGCATTTTAAGCCGTCAGCAATTTGACCTGCTTGCCGTGGCCATTAACACTGGGACCAACATTCCCAGTGTTGCGACACCAAACGGACAAGCGGCATTCCTGTTCCTGCTGACCTCATCGATAGCACCGTTGATTCGTTTGAGTTATTTGCGCATGGTCAAAATGGCATTGCCTTATACCGTAGTCATGGGTACTACTGGTTGGCTGTGTGTGCANTATTTGCTCTGAGATATTCCCAGGTCGTTTAGCTGTGGGCGCCGCTCGTCTTTGCAATGGCGCCCGCTGTGGGCGCTAGCGATTGTTAGATGTCCATATCGGCGCCTTGCCGCTCTTTTCTGCGAGCACTTCTATAAACGCTTCATGAGCCGCCAACTCCTCTGAACTTGCCNTTACCGGTTGCANCCCGGATNCGTCAATGGGGTCCAANCCGACACCGGCAGCTTGTTGATCNGGCCCTTGCTCCCGGGCATTTGCGGCATCAAAGAGCTGAGTCTGCCCACCCGTCATGAGCAGGAATACGTCAGCTAGAATCTCTGCATCCAGCAGCGCGCCATGCAATTGGCNCTGCGAGTTGTCGACCATGTACCGCCGACACAGCGCGTCCAAACTATTTTTTTGGCCTGGATGTTTATGCCGCGCCAGTGCTAACGAATCAGTTACCTGACAAATGCTCTCAATACTCTCCGGTGTCTGAGCACCTGCCTCTTTGAGGTGCCTGATTTCCGCGTCTAAAAACCCCACATCAAAGGGTGCGTTATGAATGACTAACTCTGCTCCCGCAATGAACTCTATGAATTCCGCCCAGATATCTGCAATCCGCGGTTTATCTGCCAAAAACTCTGCCGTGATTCCGTGCACCTCCTGTGCACCCTCGTCGATGTCGCGCTCAGGATTGATGTATTTATGAAATTGTTTACCGCTGTACCGACGATCAACAAGTTCTACACCGCCAATTTCTATGATCCGATGTCCTCGCTCTGCCTCGAGTCCAGTAGTTTCAGTATCTAATACAACTTGTCTCATCGCTGGCTTTGCATTTCATCGATGGCGTCGTTGGCAGCTTGATCTACGCGTTCATTTTCTTCGTGGCCGCTATGGCCTTTGACCCAGTGCCACTCTACTNGATGTTGCTCTACTGCCGCGTCTAAACGCTGCCACAACTCTTTATTTTTAACCGGCTGTTTTTGTGAGGTTTTCCAGCCGTTACGCTTCCATCCGTGAATCCACTGAGTGATGCCTTGTCGAACATATTGGGAATCAGTGGTCAAAGAAACCGATGAGCGTCGCGTTANCGACTCTAACCCCTGAATGGCGGCCATAAGCTCCATTTGGTTATTGGTAGTTTCTAACTCTGCACCGGAAAACATCTTTTCAACACCTTGGCTACGCAACAACGCTGCCCAACCGCCAGGACCGGGGTTGCCTCGGCACGCGCCATCGGTATAAATCTCGACTTGAGGCATCAAGTGTCATCCTTGTTCACCAAACGCAAATTCACCACCTTTGGGTAACCTGCCGGAGCCAATCGCCTGCGTGTCGACCGGCTTAACGGGCGCAACGTCATNGGAATAGCACGCTTAACCGCAGACACGATCACTATGCCACCAAGCGGCAAACGTTTGATCAATTCCTCACCGCGTCGAGAAACCCGTCGTCTTTTNAACTTTGCTGTCCATTTTTCTAAACCTTTTATGGCCGCGAGCGGTAAGCCGTAATCCACGTAGCGAGGCTTTGCGTCCATGGAGAATCCAAGCAGCTCTAACCAGTCGAACAATCGAATTGGGTTTACAAAGCATCGCTGGCTAAAAACATCATCTGCCCACTTACCATAAATACGTCGAATACCGAAAAGGCTAATGGGATTGAAACCGACAATCACAATGCGCCCACCAGGCGCCAACACCCGCGCAGCTTCACGAAGACCAGCGCGAGGATCCGTCACTGACTCCAAGGCATGGTGCAAAACTAAGCCATCAAATTGATGTTTTGCGAATGGTAAAGCGTCTAGGGCGCCTTGAACGCGAGGTAGCTCAATCGCCTCTTTGGCGGCGACAACGGCCTCCCCATTGGNGCTTAGGAATATGCCCTGTCGCACCATACAANTGTGCAAGAGGTTGGCGGGTACAGCTGTTTCACCGACCCAAAGCGCAGTGCTGCCATGCAGTCTGCGCACTTGGGCGGCCAGCGAAGTCTGCTCCATCTCCAGTAATCTTTGTCCCAAAGGACCATGCCAGAAACTCTGCGATGGTTCAGTGCTCATGCGGCGAGTTCTTCGAAACAAATCATGGCGATCCTCTTACTTCCAACTAAATCCACCCAAGCTTCCCATGAATGCCGGAGGTTGCCTGGTAGGTGATATGGCATTAAGTTTACGGGCTTTTCACTTGCCCCAACAAGCGAGTCATTTTATGTTTGTACGANTGTTCGCCTTTTTTGCTCAAGGCGTTGGCCTGGTGTATTTGCTCAGTGGTTGCCAGGGAGTTGCACCAAAACATGNAGCGTCCGAGCCTTCGCTAACAACGACGGCGGAAAAATCACTCGCTATGGCGCCCGCCACTGTCGCTGCTATCACCGAGAAGGCATCAATTAGTACAAGTGCCGCCCCCGCTGCTGTGCCTAGCGCCATAGTAGATCCAGTCGGCGAACCCAGCACAAACATATGGCCAATATTAAGATCCGCAATGGCCTTAGACCATGCATTGGGGCAACGACGCGTACAGCAAGAGCTTCGATGGTTACAAGACAACCCCAACTACCTGCAGCGCCTTCGCCCAAGACTGCAAAAGTACCTGCCGTATGTATTGGCACAGACACAACAACGCCAGCTACCCGCTGAGTTAGCACTGATACCCATTGTCGAGAGCGCATTGGACCCCTACGCATTTTCCCACGGCGGCGCTAGCGGCCCTTGGCAGTTTATGCGCCCGACGGCGAAACAATACGGGCTGGTAATCGACCGTTGGTATGATGGTCGCCGCGACATGGTTGCCGCAACGGATGCGGCACTAGATTACCTACAGGCGCTTGAACAACGCTTGGGCCATTGGCACCTAGCAATCGCTGCCTACAATGGCGGTGGCGCGCGAGTCGCTCGGGCGGTGAAGAAAGCCGCAAGCGAAGATTTTTTTCAGCTTAAGCTGCCGCGGGAGACCAGCTACTACTTGCCTAGGGTTCTCGCCCTTGCTGCATTAATTGCCGATCCCGAGACGTTCGCTTCAACGCTGCCGAAAGTCGAAAACGAGCAAGCCTTCGCCAAGATCAATCTGCCTGGCCAATACGATTTGACCATTATCAGCAAGCTCATTGGTCTGGATTACGCACAGCTGAAAGCCTGGAATCCGGCGTTCAAGCGCTGGACTACTGCGGCTAACGGTCCGCATCATATGATCGTACCGAGGTTCGCCGATGAGGCAGCGTCGCAAGCATTGGATATAGCAACCTTAGAGACAGCCCTAAGGGACACCGCACCGGAAAAAAGAATGCACTGGGACGAAGTTGTTATCCAGCACGGCGACTCTCTCAGCGTTCTCGCCGAGCGCTACAACACTGACATCGCTACTTTAAGATTGGCAAACAACCTAAGTGGTGTCTCTATCCGCGCCGGCAAAACCCTGTTGGTACCCGTCAATCCTGTGCCTATGAAGTCAGTGCTGAACAGCAATGACCAAAGCATCGCTTACACCATACGCCCAGGTGACTCATTGTGGTCTATTGCGCAACGCCATAATGTCAGCGTTGCGACGCTGGTTAAAACAAATCAAGTTGCGCCAAGGGACGTGTTGCGCGTCGGCAAAACCATCAACATTCCGGTAACTACGGCGGTGGCAATCACGGCCGTCGCCACCCAAAACGAGGTGATTCGCAAGATAGGCTATCGGGTGCGCAAGGGCGACTCGCTTGCTCGAATCGCCAAGCGATTTCAGGTCAGTGTGCGCAACTTGGTAAAATGGAACAACTTAGACCTGGCACGCTACCTACAACCCGGTCAAAGACTGACGATTTATGTCAACGTCGTGAATACCTAATGCTCTGATCTAAAATTCAATGTTGCGCGTCACGCCAACGGCTTCTTCTGCCGCTCGAAAGAACGCAGAGAATTCAGCCTGTGAGTTGATACGCGCTATTGCTTGACGCAATTGCTCCCGCTGGTCGTCAGTGGCGGAGCTAATATCACCCATTGCTACCCGCGTTACGGCAACGATCGCACTGCTACCATCGTCTAGCCCTACACTACCGACAGATTTCGCCTCTGCAGCAGGTCTCGGCAACGTGAAGGCATACTCGACTACGCTACGCTCAACTTCATCTTCGCCTTGATTTCGCACAATAAGTTCCAGCGTCGTCCACCGGCCCCCAAGCTCGGTGGCAATTTGACTAACACCAACTCCTTGCTCAAGTTGATTCATCGATTGGTGGTAAATGTGGAGT
>NHET02000087.1 GCA_002170355.2 Gammaproteobacteria bacterium TMED92 | reverse complement strand
AAATCGCGCAAAATACCAAGAGGATTCCATGAACGTATCAAAAGTATCCGTCTCGCGCCGCGCCGGAGCGCCGCACTCTGGACAGTTAACGTTAAGAAATTCTGGCATATCTAACAGCGGCGACCGCACCCCGTCGACGCTGACTTCAGTGGGCAGCACGACGGGTAAATCTTNTTCCGGTACTGGTAACACACCACAGTCCGGACAGTGGATCATAGGTATTGGNCAACCCCAATAGCGCTGTCGCGAGACTCCCCAATCGCGCAGCCGATAATTGGTAACCGACCGCCCTGCGCCACGCTCTTGTAATGCCGCAATGATGCGATCGAAGGCATCACTAGAGCTCAGGNCATCAAACTCGCCAGAGTTAACCAACTGCCCNCTAGCGGTAAACGCTGCCTCGTCTANGTCACAATGTTCGTCGCCAACCGGCGCGATTACTTGCTCAATAGGAATGCCGTATTTACGCGCAAACTCCCAGTCCCTTTGGTCATGCGCGGGTACCGACATCACCGCGCCNGAGCCGTATTCCATCAGTACAAAGTTCGCAACCCACACCGGTAACGGCTGACCCGTTAACGGATGTTGCACCGTGGCTTGTGTAGCGATACCTGCTTTTTCTAGGGTCGCCATATCGGCTTCTGCGGTGGTGTTCTGCGCGCACTGGGCAATAAAGTCAGCCACTTTAGCATCCGCTTGTGCCGCTGCTTGTGCCAACGGATGCTCTGGCGCAACCGCCACGTAGGTCGCGCCCATTAACGTATCAGGACGCGTTGTGAACACGGTCAGTACAGTGGCCGAGTCGTCGTTCACCACAAAATCAATTTCTGCACCGAAGGATTGTCCAATCCAGTTGCGCTGCATACTCTTCACAGATTCCGGCCAACCGTCCATCTGATCCAGCTCGGTCAATAATTCTTCCGCGTAGTCAGTAATTTTCAAAAACCACTGGGCCATTTCGCGGCGTTCAACCACCGCACCGGAGCGCCAACCACGACCTTCCACAACCTGTTCGTTTGCCAATACCGTCTGGTCCACCGGATCCCAATTGACTATCGCGTTCTTGCGATAGACCAAACCTTTCTTATACAGCCGCACNAATAGCCACTGTTCCCAACGGTAATAATCTGGATCACAGGTAGCGAACTCGCGGGACCAATCGAAACCAAAGCCCAATCGCTGCATTTGCCCGCGCATGTACGCAATGTTGTCCTTAGTCCAGGTCGCGGGCGCCACACCATGCTTGATCGCAGCGTTCTCCGCCGGCAACCCGAACGCGTCCCAGCCCATAGGCTGCATAACNTTACGACCCTTCAATCGCTGGTAACGATTNATCACGTCCCCAAGTGTGTAGTTGCGCACATGTCCCATATGCAAGCGACCACTGGGGTATGGAAACATCGACAAGCAATAGAACTTTTCGCCCGCGCCTTGATCGTCTCCGACAAAGCTGTTGTTGTCCTGCCAATAGGTTTGTGCTTCTTGCTCCACTTGTTGCGGATCGTAAGTCGGGTTCATGGATGAGGGNCTTTTTCGGCTAGTAAGAACAGCGGCAAGGATACCATCTCACCACCTTTTCGAGCAGTCTGCTGACAGCTTAAAGGTCNACCGCGTTGACGCTACGCAATCGGCGAGCGAGCCATACTGATAGCGCTAACAAGCACACCAACAGNGGCCAATCGCCAGCCACGTTGTAGGGNGTCCTGCCGTTCATCACTTGAAACTCAGTAGCCAGCACGCTCTGCTGAAACTGCGGCAATCGCGCCCGCACCAAACCTTGGTGATCGACTACACCGGTGATTCCATCGTTGGCCGCACGCACGAGCCAGCGGCCATTCTCTAGCGCGCGCACCCGCGCAATCTGCATGTGCTGGTGCGGGCCAATGGAGCGCCCAAACCAGGTGTCATTGGTCAGCGTCATCAGCNCCCCNGCCTGGCGCGCACGTTGTCGCATGGAGTTGCCGTAGGCTATTTCGTAACAAATGCCTATGGCGGCGCNCGACCGCCNNNTTANCCAACTCCANCACAACANNANCTTGCTGTGCCGGCCCTCGGCTCGCGTTAGACATGGGCAGATCAAAAAACTTGATCAAACCGCGCAACCAATCTTGCAAAGGTACGTAGTCACCGAATGGCACCAGGTGATGTTTGGTCATATAACCCTGAGCCAATCCCAAGCCCACGGCGGCATTAAAAANCCGATNCCNCGGCTGATCGGATTGCGCCTGCCACTCCACTCGTGGCGCTCCNATCACAACATTAGTTCGATCAGCCAAGCCACGTTGATTCAGCCCAGCGCTGATACGCTCCGCTTCAGCGCCATAAACAGTCAATGCAAATTCAGGCCATACCAGCGCGTCTGCTGACCAATAGTCTTGCGACAGCGAAAGATACCGGTCAACAATTTTTTGGCGTTGGTCAGCGTCCCACTTTATTGCTTGGTCGACATTACCTTGCACTATGGCAACGGAGTATGTCCCCGACGATGTCACCCACTGCCACGGCAAGCACGCAAGGATTAACAGTAACGGCAACACCAGCATGGCAATCGCTTGTTTTGGCAGCGGCAGGCNACGCCACGCGGCACGCAGACACAGCACCCCACCCACCGCGCCAAGCAGCGCTACAAAACCACTGCCGAGGGCGCCAATCACCGGCATCAGCCCTACAAACGGCGAGTCGGTCAACCCGTAGCCGATAAAGAGCCAAGGAAAACCTGTTAACACCCACGTTAACAACCACTCCGCGACGACCCACGCGACACAAAAAATCAACCCATTGACCCACGGCGTTGCAACCCTAAAGCGTTGCAGCGCCCAACCTACGGGCAACATAAAAAGTGCGAGTGTCGCAACAAAAAGCGCAACCAAAAATGCCGCCATCGGTATCGACGCTTGGCCATATTCGTAAATACTGACGTAGATCCAAGAGGCACCGCTGAGGTACTTACCAACACCGTAGCACCAGGTCACCAGCAGCAACCGNCTGTGCGCCTGGTTTAGCAGCAGGAACAGACCCGCCGCTGAAACCAGGCTAACCGGCCACCAACCAAGCGGGGCAAAACCGAGTGGGAACGCCGCGCCCAGTAGTAGGGCCAACGCTTCGTTAAGCCATTTAGTCTTGTGCATTCGCCACTTCGGGCGCCGCTGTATCTACTTTGAGCAGACGAATGCGGCGTGAATCCGCGTTGAGCACTTCAAACGTCATGCCACCATAAGAAACTTGTTCGCCACGCTCGGGTACGTGGCCTAACCGATGCAGCACCAAGCCACCAATGGTGTCGAATTCTTCGTCGCTGAGCTGGCTGCCGAAGTACTCGTTGAAGTCTTCTATGGTGGTGTTCGCTTTAACATGAAAGCTGTTGGCTTCGAGCTGTTTGACAAAACTGTCGTCGTCGACGTCATGCTCGTCTTCGATTTCACCAACGATTTGCTCCAGCACATCCTCAATGGTCACGGCGCCAGAAATTTGACCGTATTCGTCCACCACCAACGCCATATGATTTCGATTGGCTCGAAATTCCTCCAGCAACACGTTCAGCCGCTTACTTTCAGGTATAAGCACTGCTGGGCGAATGCAGTCGCGCATGGCGAAATTCTGGTGGTTTTCTGCCAGCAACAGCGGCAACAAGTCTTTTGCGTGCAGGATCCCTTTGATGTCATCGACGTCATCGCCGATGACCGGAAACCGCGAATGCCGCGATTCGACAATAGTCGGCAACAACTCTTCGGGCGTCTGATCCTCGCCAACAACGACGAGCGCTGAGCGCGGAATCATGATATCCCGGGCGTGCATATCCGATACCTGCAGAGCGCCAAAAATTATGTTCAACGCATCTAACTGAATCAGCTGCCGTTCCGCAGCATCACGCAGAATAGCCAACAGTTCGGGAAGATTTTCTGGTTCGTCAGAAAATAAATCGGCAAGCCACTCGCGCACCCCGCGGCGGGGTGCCGTATTTCCGGCTGAGTCATTCAACAACTCAGATGTATCACTCATAGTACGAGCAAGAATCCTTATGGACTGTCTGTATATTTAACTAGCCCGAAAAAAGCAAGGGGCACCATTCAAAGGTATGGGTTAGCCACCCCGAGATCCGCAAGAACCGCCGTTTCTAACGCCTCCATAACCTGCGCCTGCGCATCGTCTTGGTGATCATAACCTAGCAAGTGCAACACCCCATGCACACTCAAATGCGCGACGTGATCGACAAGGGTCTTACGCTGCTGCATCGCTTCGTGTTGCGCTATTGGCCAACATAATGCTAAGTCGCCCAGAGGCGCCTCTACAGCGGCCAGATCCGCGCCGGCGAAACTGAGGATATTGGTCGGGTTATCTTTGCCTCGATACGTGTGGTTCAAGCGTCGCGACTCATTTTCATCACACACTCGCAGACAAATTTCGCGTCCCAACCGCGCATCGTCGACCACAGCATCGACGCAGTGCAGTAAATGCGCCAAGCCGTTATCGTGCGCTTGCGCAAACTGCTGAAAAATCCCATCCACTTCTTGCGCGGCCAAGCCTTGCGCCACTTGCAGCACAATAGCCACGGTCAGTTGCTGGTATTAGTATTCTGGTTGCCGCCTTTGGGCGACGACTCCGTATACGCCTCGTAGGCGTCGACAATGCGTTGGACTAAGGGATGACGCACCACGTCTTTTGAGCCGAAATGGGTAAAGCTCACGCCCTTGGTGTTTCTCAACACATTGATGACGTTAACCAGACCAGAATGCTCGCCCCGTGGTAGGTCGATCTGGGTAATATCGCCAGTAACCACCGCGGTGGAGCCGAAACCGATGCGCGTCAGAAACATTTTCATCTGCGCCACCGTCGTGTTCTGCGACTCATCAAGAATAATAAAGGCGTTGTTCAATGTGCGCCCGCGCATATACGCCAACGGCGCTACCTCGATGACGTTGCGTTCGATGTATTTGTTCACTCGCTCGACACCCAGCATTTCGTACAGAGCGTCGTACAGAGGTCGCAGGTAAGGATCGATCTTTTGCGCCAAATCACCAGGCAAGAAGCCGAGCTTCTCGCCTGCCTCTACTGCCGGTCGTACCAATAAAATACGCGTTACTTGTTGCGATTCCAGCGCCTCTACCGCGCACGCCACCGCTAAGTAAGTTTTACCCGTGCCCGCCGGACCAACACCAAAACTAATATCGTGATCACGTACCGCGCGCACGTATACCTGCTGATTTTGTCCGCGCGGTTTGATGGACTTCTTTAGCGTGCGAATCACTTGCATCGCCCCCGCCTGCTCCGCGCTTTCACTGTGNTCTTGGCGGTCTTGCCGAGACAGCAGCTCTTCGACTCCTGCTTCCTGCATGAACAAATGCACCTGATCCGGCTCCAACGACTGGCCGTTCGCGGTCTCCCGATACAACTGATGCAACAACGCCTCTGCGGCACGCACCCGGCCCTCTGGCCCACTGATCTGGAACTCATTGCCACGGTTACGGATATGCACATCAAGGCGTTTTTCGAGGTGCTTCANGTTGCCGTCTACCGGACCAACCAAGGCGGCGAGGCGCTCAGCGTCATCGGGCTCTANTACAGTGCGGCGTGTGAGTGGAACTACAGTGGCGGGACTCGGCTGGTGCGAGTTATCTTCGACGGCTCTCGAAGAATCAGGGTCTTGTTCTTGCAAAATTCACCATTGAGGCAAGTTAAGTTGTGGATGGGAGCAGCTTAAACCGCCGCCGTTGGCTGTCAATTGGCAATCTAAGCGGCAACGTCTAATCAGCAACCCGCGTACCCCGCATTGAATTGGGCAACGCCTCAGTAATTTCAACCGTGCAGAAATCGCCGACTAAAGCTGCTGGCCCGACAAAGTTTACGACCCGGTTATTTTCCGTTCGCCCAGCCAACTGTTTGCCAGTGGCGTCCTTTTTTGCAAAGCCCGTTACCAGCAATCGCTGTCGCGTACCGACCATGCCATCCGCGATCGCCTCTGCCTGACCGCGCAATTTGGCCTGCAACTGTTGCAGCCGAGCTTTCTTCTCGTCTGCTGGCGTCTCGTCTACTAGCGCCGCCGCCGGTGTGCCAGGACGTGCGCTGTATATAAAGCTAAATGAGACATCAAAGCCGACCCGTTCAATAAGCGCCATGGTCGCTGCAAAGTCGTCTGCTGTTTCCCCGGGGAAGCCTACAATAAAGTCCGACGACAGACTGATGTTTGGGCGAACCTCACGCAACGCGGCAATTTTTTGCACATACTGCTCAGCCGTATGGCCGCGTTTCATCGCCTCTAAAATACGATCCGAGCCCGCCTGCACTGGTAAATGCAAATGGTCTACCAGCTGCGGAACATCACGATACGCCTCAATCAAGTTGGCAGAGAAGTCCATTGGATGCGACGTGGTAAAGCGAATCCTTTCCACTCCATCAATGTCTGCAACGTAGTAAATCAATTCCGCCAGGTCCGCTTGATCGCCGTCAATCTCACCCAAGTACGAATTGACGTTTTGGCCAAGCAAATGGATTTCGCGAACGCCTTGGGCCACTAGCCCGCGTATTTCTTGCAACACCGAAGCTACCGACCGACTCACTTCTTCGCCCCGGGTGTACGGCACCACACAAAAGCTACAGTACTTACTGCAACCTTCCATGATTGAAACGAAAGCCGCCGGGCCATCCATTTGCGGCTCTGGCAAACGATCAAACTTCTCGACCTCGGGAAACGTTACATCGACCACTGGTACAAGCTGCTGAGCACGGCTGTCGAGCATCTGCGGTAAACGATGAATAGTTTGCGGGCCGAACACCATGTCGACTACCGGCGCTCGGCGCATAATGGCGTCGCCTTCTTGACTGGCAACACAACCGCCGACGCCAATCACCAAATCAGGCCGAGCAGTTTTCAACTTTTGCCAACGACCTAGCTGGTGAAAGACCTTTTCTTGCGCCTTTTCACGAATTGAACAGGTGTTCAGTAACAGCACATCCGCATCGTCTTCGGTTTCCGCGCGCTCATAGCCTTGGGATTCGCGCAGAACATCGTACATGCGCGCCGAGTCATACTCGTTCATCTGGCAGCCATGGGTTTTGACAAAAAGCTTTTTAGCCATGATCGACACAAAATTGCGGGGAGCGCGATTATACGCAAAGTCCGGCAATTCCAAACAGCCAAAACAGGTCTTGCGCACACTTGAAATGCATAGAGCGAACCCCAAGTATTCGCCGACGGGCAAGTAACGCCCAATATTTTTTCAACGAGCAAGCTGCATGGCGACCACAGAGACTACAGAAAACACCTATCGGATTCTGTTCCACAACCAGGGACAGATTTACGAGGTGTATGCACGCAACATCTACCAGAGCGACTTGTATGGGTTCGTCGAAGTCGAAGACTACGTGTTCGGTAATCACTCAAAAATGCTGATCGACCCAGCTGAAGATCGGTTACGCAGCGAATTCGAAGGCGTTCAACGCTCGTACATACCCATGCATGCCATCGTGCGCATTGACGAGGTCGAAAAAGAAGGCGTGGCTAAAATCACCACAGACTCCGGTGAAAAAGTTACCCCGTTTCCATTGCCTATGCCGAAAGACAAAGGCTAAGCCGAGTATCAGACACGCGGCTCGACCGAGCCGCTAGTAGTCTTCCTCCAACAACGGGAACGCACTCAGCGCATGGCTGGGACGCAACGGCTGCAACCGGGTAACCAAGTCAGCATGCAGGTCGCACACATCTGCGATCCCAGTTAGCGCTAAAGAAATTTGAATTTCCCGCTCCAAAATCGTTAACGCCCGCAGCATTGCCGGCACACCCCCGGCAGCAGCTGCCAACGCCTCGAAACGCCCCATGCCAACCGCGGTTGCCCCCAAACACAGCCCTTTAATGACATCGGCGCCGCGCATAAACCCACCGTCGACAACAACCGGCACCTGTCCATCTACCGCGGCAACAACATCTGGCAATGCGTCAATACAGGCCACCGTGTGATCTAACTGGCGTCCGCCGTGGTTTGATACGTACACCACATCAACCCCCGCATCGACGCAGCGTTTTGCGTCGTCTGGATTCAGTACACCTTTGACAATGAGCGGGATATCAAATTTGCCCTTGATGTGTGCAACGGTGTCCCAAGTCATTGTGGACTGATAATTCGCGCCGCCCTGATCCAACATGGTTCCAGTAGCCGTGCGCGCCTGCATGGGAATATAGCCCTGCATAATGTCGCGCTCGCGACGCGAGTACACCTGGGTATCGGCGGTTAGGCAGAATCCAGCGTAGCCGCTGGCTATCGTGCGCTCTATCTGATCGTCCAACCAAGCCTGATCGCCGGTTAAATACAGTTGATATACCCGAGGGCCAAGCACATCTTTGGCAACCGTTTCAAAATCTGGGGAACACGAGGAACTTAATATCTGCAGCACTCCAAATTCCGCCGCCGCCTGGGCAACAGCGCTACCACCGTCTGGCGTAAACGCCTGCACCGAACCAATTGGCGGCAACACCACTGGAATGCGTAAGTTTTGTCCAAGCAATCGAGTAGCCGTGCGGACGTTGCTGACGTCTTGCAGAATGCGCGGAACAAACGCCCAAGCGTCTAGCGCTGCGCGGTTGCGCCGCAGCGATGCCTCAGTGTCTGCCGCACCGACCAAGTAATCCCAATCACCCTTATCGAGATTACTCTGTGCCAACCGAACCATATCTGTCAGAGTCTTGAAATCTCCCACGCTACCCCCTCGTCATCGCAGAATTCGCCATAAAGTCCATGGCAAGCCACAACGCGCAGGTTAAACTAGCAGCTAATACGGACACAACGACGGGAACACCTCATGGCGGGAATGGTCATTATCGGCGCGGGCCACGCGGCAGGTCAGGCAGCGGCAAGTCTGCGACAAGAAAAATATACGGGACCCATCACCATAATCGGCGACGAAGCCCACGTCCCCTACCAACGTCCACCACTGTCAAAAGCCTACTTGTCTGGCAGCCAAGAAGTTGATCGAGTGTATCTACGCGCGGAAAAGTTCTACCAAGACAAAGACATCACCCTGAAGTTGTCCACCCGCGTCACCGGCATCGACCGCAATACTAAGACCGTGGCACTCGACAACGACGAAACCATCGACTACGACAAGCTACTCATCAGCACCGGCTCACGACCTCGCAAGTTGACCATTCCAGGCAGCGATCTCGAAGGCATTCATTACTTGCGCACCATTGACGACGTCGACGGCATTCGAGCCTCTATGACCGCAGGTGCCAATCTAGTCATCGTAGGTGGCGGCTACATCGGCTTAGAAGTCGCCGCCGTCGGCAAAGAACTGGGTCTCAACGTAGACGTATTAGAAATGGAAGATCGCATATTGCAGCGCGTCACCACTCCCACCATGTCTGATTACTACGACGCTTTGCATCGCGGGCGCGGGGTAAACATTCACACTAATACGGGCGTAACCGGCTTTAGCGGCGATGGCAAAGTGGCCAAGGTTGTATGTGGTGATCAGCAGTTCAATGCAGACTTGGTCATTGTTGGCATTGGTATTATTGCCAACATCGAACTCGCCGAAGCCGCCGGACTGGCCTGCAACAACGGCATTGTGGTAGATGATCACTGCCAAACCTCAGACCCAGATATTTATGCCGCAGGCGACTGCACGAACCACCCCAATGCACTGTTAGATCGCCGCCTGCGTTTGGAGTCTGTTCCTAACGCTATGGATCAGGCGCGCACAAGTGCCACGAATATGCTTGGCGGCGACAAGAGCTACGCGGCAATTCCATGGTTCTGGTCCGATCAATACGAACTGAAGCTGCAAATGGTTGGTTTTTCAGCGGACGGCAACCGCGAGGTGCTNCGCGGCGATATGGCGAGCAACCAATTTGCGGTGTTCTACTTGAATGACAACACCGTGGTAGCGGCNGACACCGTTAATAGCCCCAAGGAGTTTATGTTGTGCAAGCAACTTGTGGGCAAGGTGGTCGACCCTGCGGTGCTGGCCGACAGCGCGAGCGATCTCAAAGCGCTGCTGGCCTGAAGANCTAGATCCGCNGCTATAACCGCAAAACCTGTTTGGCAATAATGTTGTGCTGCACTTCTGAAGAGCCGCCGGCGATGGTAAAGCCTCTGTGATGGTAACGTCCCGAGGCAATGTACTCGGCCCAGTCTGGTGTCGCTGACGTGCCGCCGGTAGCAGAATCCAACGGCAACGCTAGGTAGTCAACCAACGTAAACAATAGTTCGTCCTGGGCTTGCACCAACTCACTGCCTTTCAGCTTCAGCATACTGGGTTCTGCGCCTATTTCGTCGCCACCATCAAACGCCGTAAGAATACGCAGACTGGTGGTTTCCAGAGCCTGCAAGCGAATATCGAGTTCATTAATGCGTCTTTTAGCGCTGTCTGGTACCTCGACGCCGCGTTGCATCTGATGCCTAAAAGTCTCTCTGAGATTCGCCAAAATACGTTTGTTTTCGGCCACCCGTGACACCATCAGTCGTTCATCGCCGAGCAGGCTTTTGGCAACTGTCCAACCTCGGTCCTCATCTCCAAGTCGTTGTTTCACCGGCACGCGCACGTCCTCAAAGAACACCTGGTTCCACAGACGCTTGCCGTTGAACGCGAACAATGGCTTGACGCTGACACCGGCAGACGTGATGTCGAGCAATAAAAAACTAATGCCTTTTTGTTGCTGCACATCCGCGTTCGTGCGCACTAAGCAAAAAATCCAATCCGCATGCTCAGCCCCAGATGTCCATATCTTTGAGCCGTTGACCACATAGTCATCGCCGTCGCGAACCGCGCGGGTGCGCACACTGGCAAGATCCGAACCAGCCTGAGGCTCGGAATAACCTTGGCAAAACCAAAGATCAGCGTTGCGTATTTTTGGTAGGAATTCAGCCTTTTGCGACTCGCTGCCGTATTTAATAATCGCCGGACCCACCATATTGAAGCCAAAACCCGACAGTGCTGGCGCGTGATGCCGCCGNCAAGCCACATCAAAAATATGCCGGTNGGTTAAGTTCCAACCGGTGCCGCCATATTCGACCGGCCAATTCGGCGCTGCCCAACCTTGGTCATTGAGTACTCGGGTCCAGTGGGTAAGCTCCTCTTTCGACACCGACGCGCCATTGCGCACCTTGGCAGCCACCTCGGCAGANAAATTATCCGCGAGAAAATCTTCGACTTGTTGCTGAAACTGCAATTGCTCAGCAGAAAATTGATACCGCATAGCCGCTCCTCGGTTCGCTCTTGGCCCCTACATCATAGGCGTGAGGGTGATAGACTCAAGTGATGCAAACAACTATCGAAATCAGCAAAGAATATCTGCATTTTGCAGCGGCCCACTTCACGCTGTTTAGTGCGACCGAGCGCGAGAATCTGCANGGCCACAANTTCCANGTGACGCTAAACGCCACTGCGCCCATACATAATGACGGGCTGACCTTCGACTACAACATCTTGAAGAAAACACTAAAGGCGTTGTGCGACGAGTACGACGAACAGGTCCTAATGCCCACCAAGTCGCCCTACTTGACCTTTGAGGACGACAACGAATTTACCTACGTACTATTTAACGGCGAACGCATACCTTTTCTCGATCGAGATCTGACGTTGNTGCCGATCCGCAACGTCACGGTAGAGGAGCTAGCGCATCATCTATTGGANCGCCTAATCCAAAACCCAGAAATAGCCGCCCTGGACATCGAGCATCTGCTGTTACGCTGCGCGTCAGGAGAAGGTCAATGGGCAAGCGCTGAGTGGCAGCCCACGCCATAGCAGACCCGTTAAGTCGGTTCCGGGGCAGACCTTTNTTTAGCCGTNTCGCCCGCAGATCATTTCGCTNAAGAAGGGTGGCGGCAGCAGTCCCGCNGATCGTCGGGTTTGGGGAAAATTGCGCGAATCACACTTTAATCACTGAGTCGCTTCTAAGGTAGCATCGGTANTTTTATCGGGGGNTGATATGTCACATTTGGTAATTACCGGCGCAAGCGCTGGCATTGGCGCTGCTACTGCTGACTTNTTCAAAAGCAACGGATTTACCGTTGTAAATCTGTCTCGTCGACCCTGCCCTGTTGCCGGCGTCACTAACATTGCTTGTGATTTGTCCGAGCAAAACTTTATTGCCGGTATAACCGCTGAGCTGACCGATGCTTTGGTCGGCGCCAAGCAGGTTACCCTCGTGCACAACGCGGCTTTACTGATCAACGACAACATTGCCAGCACCGCTTCGGAGCAGCTTCGCCGCGTGCTTGAAATCAACATTGTTGCTGCCAACAGCCTTAATCAACTGCTGATCCCGCAAATGGGAACGGGTTCCAGCATTCTTTATGTCGGATCCACCCTCGGCGAGAAAGCTGTTCCTAACAGTTTTACTTATGCAACCAGTAAACACGCGGTAATCGGCATGATGCGCGCCACCTGCCAAGACCTTGCNGGCACCGGTGTGCATACCGTTTGTATTAACCCTGGCTTTACCAATACCGAAATGTTGCGGGACCACGTGCCTGCCGACGTTATGCCGCAAATCGCTGCCATGAGCGCCTTCGAGCGGTTAATCGAACCAGACGAAATAGCGAGCGCTCTTTTATTTGCCGCGCAAAATCCAGTACTCAACGGTGCGGCGATCAATGCCAACTTAGGACAGATTGAGCGTTAATGCGTACGTTTAAGCACCTGTAGCTTCTTCGTTCTCCGCCAAACCCAAGTAGGTTCGCAGGTAACGCACCGCCAGATAAATNGGNCCGGTATCTACCGCTGCAATGAACACCTTAAAAACATAGCCCGACGCGATAAANACCATCAGTTGCGGCCANAACGGTTCGTCGGCATTTATCGGCAACGCCGCTGCCCAGAAGTGCGTGACCAGAATCACCGCGGTTGAATCGACAATTTGGCTGACCATGGTGGACACGTTGTTACGCAACCACAAATGTCGACCCTTGGTCAGNCGCTTCATAAAGTGGAACAACCTAACGTCGCAGAACTGCGCCGCTAAGTAGGCGATCATCGATGCGCCCACGGCACCNAAGGCAAGGTTTTTTATCTCAAAGAACACCGGCTCNCGACCAGCAGCGTCAATCATTGGCGCGCCTGTAGCAGGGTCTATGCCGGTACCTGGGAGTTCGCTGCCCAGCCACAGCAAAAACACCACCCAAATATTCAGCAGCAACCCCACCCACACCATGTCCCGGGCTTTTTCTTCCCCATACAGTTCACTGATAAGGTCAGTACACATGAAGGTGACCGGATACGGCAGTACCCCAACCGCCACCATCATGGGAATTTCTAGGCCAAACAGTGAAAACGACAAATCTAAGAAACGGCTGATGCCCAGAATATTCAACATCGCCAGCGTGCCAAGAAACAGACCCGACAGCACAAAGAACACCCGCTGCCGACGTTTTTGATAAATGGCCTCAGTCATGCCTTGTTTTCCTAGTTATTGCCGCTAGTTCCTAGTTAAAGCTAATTATTTCTAGGCGTCTCTAGCGTTGCCAAATACCCATGCTGCACACAGATTGCGCTTCGTCATTTGAACCGGTGCCTAACGCGGACTTGTCACCCATTGTTGGTTAACACAATTGTCTAAACCTTTGCCGTCCAGATATTTGATCGCTACCTCACCACCTTTGAAACGCATGTCGTAGACACTTTCTGGGGTAAAGAAAGCAGAATGCGGTGTGATCAGTAATCGATGATCAATCCATTCTTCGTCAGCGGCCCAGGCTTTGATCAACGGGTGGTCTGGATTTGCAGGCTCTTCGGGTAACACATCAAGCCCACACGCTTGGATCATATTTTCTTTCATTGCGGTGTACAGGTCATCGAGGTCAATAATCGGCCCGCGCGCAGTATTTACTAACACCAGCCCCGGCTTAGACGCAGACAGTACCTCTAAGTTTATGAGCTTCTCAGTGCTCTCACCCAACGGCAAATGCAGACTAACCACGTCACACTGGCCGAACAGTTGTTGCAGCGAATGCACCCGGCGCACCCCTATCGCCAACTCGGCGCCGTTTTCTCGGTAGGGGTCGTACATCACCACATCCATACCGAACGCCTTGGCACGCAATGCCGCAGCAGTGCCGATTCGCCCCAACCCGACGACGCCAAATACACATGCAGACAAACGTTTGCCATAAGGATTCAACGCCGGGCGCCAAAGCCCTCGCGGGTCTTTCTTTAGTTCGCGGGTATGAAACGTGATGCCTTTCATCAACGACAACATCAGTGCCATAGCGTGATCGGCAACTTCTTGCGTGCCGTAGTCCGGCACGTTGCATACCGGCAGTCCCAGCGCTCCCCAAGCCTGCAAGTCTAGGTTGTCGAACCCTACCTTGGGGGTAACAACAATGCGGCATTTCTTGAGCTTGGCACGATATTCAGCGGGTATGTCGTTGACCGTTACAATGGCGTCGCAGTTTTCCCACTGCTCATCGCTGACATCAGTGTAGTGTTCGCAGAACTCAGCACTGTGCTCACCAACACTCGCAACTTCTATGTCGCGGCCATCGGGCCAACGCATGGCAGGCCATAAAATTCTGTAGCTCATATCCCCCCCTCGTTGCTCCAAGCGACCGATGTTACAACCCGTCTAGTGTTTCTGCTAGCAACGCCACGCTGTCGCGCAACATCGGCTCTGGCAAACCACCGAGTCGAATACGCGTTGCGATCATATGGGTCATACCAAGGGATTCCTGATACTGCTGTACCCGCTCTCGCACAAAATCTGGCGTGCCAATGATCGTCCAATCATCTAAGGTTTCGCCCGCTTGCAGCCGCGCGTTATCCATTTCGGCACTGAGCGTAGCCTTCAGTGTCTCGCACTTGTCGACGTCTCGACTAACAAATACTGTTCGCATTAACGGCAGAACAGTCGGCGCAGCCACCCCAGCTTCAGCCGCCGCAGCTTGGTGCTTCGCATAGTTGTCACCCAGCGTGGTTAGGCTTTCCATCGGCGACGACAAATACGGCAGTCCGAGTCTACCTGCTTGAGCTAGTGCCTTAGGGCCAAAAGCGGCGACCCAAATGGGAGGATGGGGCTGTTGCTTAGGTCGAGGATGTACCTCTATAGCGTGTTCTGGCTCATCGTCTAAGGTTACCGCCTCACCCGCCCAGGCACGGCGCATAATGTCTAATGTCCACGCAAAAATTTTGCGTTTTTCAGCCACTGGCACATGAAACGCTCGCAACATTTCTGGCGCATAACCCCGACCAACACCAAGGATCAAACGACCGCCGCACATTTGGTCGAACACCGCCACCTGCTCCGCCGCTTGCAGCGGATTGCGTAACGTCAGCAAATACGACGTGGTGCCAAGCTTAATGTTAGTGGTTGCCCCCGCCGCGGCTGCCAACAAGGTTAGCGGGTCTGGCAGCGCGTTAGCACCAAAATGATTTTCTGGCAGCCATAGCGACTGATAACCGCATTGTTCGGCAAACTGTGCTTGCGCGCACAAACTAGGGGCAGATAAATCCGCGAAATTCCATGGGGTCAAACCCAAATGCAGTGTGCTCACAGCGCTCCTTTGATGCGGCTATTGCGGCCGCGCCGCCGCAACCGCAAGGTGTTCGAAGTGTTGCATCAGCAACATTGCCTTCATGGTGACGGTAACCGCAGCGGTGTGTCGAACGTGTGCAAAGTCTTGATACAGAGGATCGTTCTCGAGCAACAGGCAGGTCTCTGACCCACACTGGAATCCAGTGCGTTCGCCAAATTTATTGCCCGCCGGGCCATAGCTACCAAATTCATCGGCGGCACCGAATTGCCAAAACGCCGTCCATTGCGCGGGCAAGCCTTCGATAGGTGCGCGCACACTGGCAATCGTGCCTTCTGCGGTGCCCACCAACAGCGCCTGCAAATCTGCACGCTGGTCAGGCTCCTTCACCAATTCTGCAAAAGCCGCCAATTCGGCACAGCTGTCTTGTATGGCATTTTCTAACCGCTCTACGTCGACATCAAAGCGGTCAAACCGATCCGAGAACGAGAAACGCCACCAGCGACTGGTAAAAACCGGCACCACTCTGGGCGGCGACGTGACATCTTGCAAATAACTCAGGATCCGACCGAAGGTCTTGAGCCGCTCTTGTCGGTCACCACTTTGCTTAAGCTCCGCATTTAGGCCGTCAAAGTGNTCATGAAAACGCGTATCGATTAACCCCAATGCGCCGCGTCCCTGGGCGGAATCGCGGTTGTAATAGTTCCAGCGAAACATTCGCCAAAACAAATTTCGGTCAGCCTGCGCGGCGTTAGCGCGCACAACATAGCGCGTNTCGAGCGCCGAAAGCGGCTGTAGCTGCGCAGTGCGCTCGCAACGGCTGATTTGCTTTGCGGCCAAAAACGTTAACTGTTGGTGTACCGCGCTGTCGTAACTCCAAGCGGGCAAGCTCAGCGCGCCCAGACCGAGCAAGAGNGCAGTGGCANCAAAATTACTAAGATGATTGCGCATAAAAAGGCGGCACAGTTTCGTGGGGAGTAACACATTCATCAGTCTGCAAGCCATCCAAGAGCTGTTGTATGGTTTGACCAGTCTCCGGCCAAATTGTGTCGGGCACCAATTCTACCGCCGGTTGTAGCACAAACAGACGGTTTCGCGCGCGCGGATGCGGTAGCACGAAGTCTGGCAAGTTGCGCACTTGATCACCAAACAACAACAGGTCCAGATCGAGTTCTCGGGGGGCATTTCGCACCGGCTTNGCGCCNCGGCCAAACTGTTGTTCTAGCGCTTTTAATTGCCCCAACAATTGCTCCGGTGACAGGTTGTCTAACGCCTCGAAGGNGGCAGCAGAGTTAATAAAGTCACCAGAGCCCGGNGGACAATCTACTGGCGTCGTGCGCCACAGCCGCGAGCTTCGCAAGCTGCCAGGCTTGGCGAAAACCGACAGAGCTTCGATGGCCGCTACCATGATCTGCGTTGAATCTCCCTGATTGGAGCCCAGCCCTATCAGCACCATCGATCCCAACTTACCTACCCAACATGTAATTACGAGCACCCAAAATATAGACAATGCAATGGAAAGCAACCGCAAAGCGCGTTGTGCCGGCAAGAAAATCACAGCGCCAATTGTGTTGCCCTGCTGCGGCAATTCATCGGTGGCATTCCACTAAGTGCTTTGGCACCATCTGTGTTTAATAACCAACTAGGGGAGCACCATGAAGGCAGCGGTATTAAGAGAAATTAACAAGCCTCTCGAGATAGAAGATGTGCAATGCGGCAATCCCGGGCCGCGTGAGGTGCTCATCAGAACCGTCGCTGCGGGCGTTTGTCATTCAGACCTGCACTTTCAAGATGGTTCGTACCCCTATCAACTGCCTGCCATTTTAGGCCATGAGTCCGCGGGCATTGTCGAGGCAGTTGGTTCCGCCGTGACCTATGTCAAACCGGGCGATCACGTTATTACCTGTCTGTCAGCCTTCTGCGGTCATTGTGAGCATTGCCTGACCGGTCATATGTCATTGTGCCAAGAACCGGAACTACAGCGCGGCGAGGACGAACCAAGCCGCCTCGCAGCAGGTGATGAAAGAATTTCCCAGTTTCTAAACTTATCGTCCTTTGCCGAATATATGCTGGTACACGAACACACCGTGGCGAAAATTCGCGACGACATGCCACTGGACCGCGCNGCGCTAATCGGTTGCGGCGTAACCACCGGAGTTGGCGCAGTAATTCATACCGCTCGAGTCGAGGCAGGCAGCACGGTTGCGGTTATCGGCTGCGGCGGCGTTGGCCTGTCGGCGATTAATGGCGCGGTCATTGCCGGTGCGTCGCGCGTTATTGCGATTGATATGCTGCCGGCAAAACTTGAGTTGGCGCGAAAGTTCGGCGCCACCGATGTTGTTAACGCCGGCGAAGTCGATGCNGTAGAAGCAGTAAGNGAGATGACCAAGGGCGGCGTGCACTATTCCTTCGAAGCCATCGGGCTGGCGCAAACCGCACAGCAAGCGTTCAAGATGCTCGGTTTTGGTGGCACCGCCACCATCATCGGCATGATTCCGGTCGGTACCCAAGTAGAGTTGCACGGCCCAGAGTTTCTTATGGAGCGGAAGATGCAAGGCTCCAACATGGGATCTAACCGCTTTCGTGTGGACATGCCGCGCTTTGTTGAGTTTTACCTACAAGGGCGTTTGCACCTCGACGACTTGATCTCCAAGCGCATAAAACTCGAAGACGTGAACGACGGTATGGATCAGTTGCGCACCGGCGAAGTCGCACGCTCGGTTATCATGTTCGATTAGCTTATCGAATTGTAATCGGCCCAAAACGCCCATTTCGATAGACCCGCAACAGCAATTGCCGATTGTCACGCCGAACCGCCTCGCGTAGTTCTGCGATACTAACAATGGTGCGCCGATT
>NHET02000023.1 GCA_002170355.2 Gammaproteobacteria bacterium TMED92 | reverse complement strand
AAGTCGACAGCACCTTCCTCGACGAAAATTTGTTGCAGAGCAATAGCACTGAGCGCGAGGCATACGCTGATGGTTTCAAGGACGTTTATTTGATTGCTGTCGATAGTGGCCGGTGGAAGCTGGCGAATGTGTTGTAGGTGTTCTGTTACGTTGCCCTCAACAAGTTCCAACAACAGGGCTTTAACGGTGTCTCGCAGGTTTTTTTCTGCGAACGCAGGGTGCGCGCGTTTATCAATGCTTTTGCGGAGTTTTTTACCGGTCAGCAGCAGTGGTGCCATTGCGCATAGCGCCGTTTGAAAATCGTTTGCGGTTGGATCAGAAAAAACCTGCCGGTAAACTTTGTGAATGGTGTCTTTTTGAGCAGCCGAGAACTCAGGTTCAGCAGCTTGCAAGATCTGTCGTCGCAGCTCGTTAAGAGCTTGAGCCAGCAGTTGCGCAATTTTATCCGGTGCACCAGCGTAATCGACGGTAAAGGCGTTGTTAAAGTCCAGCCACTGATCACGACGTTGCAGCATCTGAGTCAGTAGGGTGCCGGCGCTATTTGCATCGTTATTCAGGAAGGCAAGAAACTCGGCAATATAAGGCGCTGTGGCTTGATCGTTACTTAATTGCTCGAATAACGCTCTACCAGCAGCCTGATACAAATGCTCTGGAGATTCCAATAGTCTCAGGCCGGCAACACTTTCTTGCCGAGGTATCCTGGTCGCCAACTCCATGGCAAAGCTGTCGATGGTTTGCACCTTGAGTCGGTTCGGATTCTGCCGAATCCCCCAACCAGATTGGCTATCTCGCTGCCGCACCCGAGCCGCGACAACGTTGTCTTGCTCGAGGGCTTGCAAGATTCGCTGTTTCATCTCGGTTGCAGCTTTGCGGGTAAAAGTGATCGCTAGGATCTCTTCGGGTTTTGCAACCACGCAGAGCAAGTTCAGGTAGCGCTGCACCAGCAGTGTGGTTTTTCCGGATCCGGCGGGGGCCTGCACGATGCAGGATCTGGCAGGATCAATGGCGCGATCTCTAGCGTCCTGATCGCTTGGTGTTAGCGGGCTACGAGAGGTCATCGGCGGCGTCTTCGTTGGCGATCGCAGTTACGCGGCACAGGCCTTGGAGATGGCAATAGCGGCAAGCGTTCTTCTTTGGTGCGACACGAGCATCACCCTGCTGCATAGCATCGGCTAGTTCGCTTAGGTCGTGGCGCCATTGGGCGCGTTGTTCATCCCAGGAAAGGCTTGGCGCCTGTATCTTTAAGTCCTGTTTGTTGGTTGCATCGAGGGGCTGCTCGCCAATACCAATGGCTTTTATGTCTTTATCGCCGATGCACGCATACACAACGTTGCTGATGTTTGCATCGAGCAAACTGTAAATCGGCAGCTGTATGTCGGTAGGTGGTTGGTTACTGGCACCGGCTATGCTGCGGCCAGAGCTCTTATAATCAAATACGCTCAGTGTGTCCGCTGTACGATCAATGCGATCAACCCTAAGATTAAACGTTAGATTGGAAATCTGTAGTTGATAGTCTTGCTCTATGGCGTGCAGTGTAAAAGGGTATCGTTTTGCTTCGATTCGTAGCCATTGTTCGATCAAAGCCGTCAATCGTTGGCACTCGTTCTCAATAAATGCTCGAGGCAATGGGCGTCGTTGTACCAGCGCCTGCTGACAAATGGCGTAAATGTCCCCGGTTGTCAGTTGTAGCAGCTCTTGGCTAGTTTGGTTTTGCTCGTATAGGCGCTGCATGATGGTATGCAACACCAGACCTCGCTCTAGCGCGTCCGGGAACTCGCTGGGTTCGCGTTCTTGGCGCAGTCCCAGTCGGTGTCTGGCATAGGCTCGAAAAGGGCATTCCAGTTGATCTTGAAGTATGCCTGTGCCGCCTTGAGTATGTCCGTCGGGTAGGGCGACGCCGTGCCAGTCCTGATACTGCTGCAAAGCAACGCCTTGACGATGAAAAAAAGGATGGAAACGAGACAAAGCAGATTGCCCCGGCATGTCGATCGTTGTGGGTGCTGCTGAAACTTCCAGAATCGGCAAGCTGGGTAACGTTGCATACGCGTCCTGCATACGGACAAAACTAAAGTTGATCTCGGCGCCGCTATGCAACCATTGACGCAGCATGCGTTTCGAAAACTCTAACTCCTGATTTGCAGTAAGGCGAGGCAGCCCATATTGGTGCGCTATCTGGATCGGAATGAAAGGGTTGTGTTGCGCGCCCTGAGGGAAGTTGTTCGCATCCATGCCGCAAACCCACAGATGCGAATAATCAAGGCCCGTGGTTTCTAGCAGTCCCAGAATTTGTACTTGGCTGGCCGGTCGTTGCGCTGCAAAAACTTTGCTTTGTAGATGCAGCTCTAGCAGCTCTAGAGCGGACGCAAAGTCGCTTGACTGCGCAGACTTTGACGTTGGCTTGGCTCGATCATCAAGATCAGCTTGGCGCGTTAGGCTAGCGATGGTTTCGCGTATTTGCGCCACGGCCTGATACTGATTTGATTCAAGATTGCTCAGGCGTGGCCATTCCACCAGATCGAGTAACGCTTCGATATGTTGAAGCCAAAAAGCGAAACTGGCTCGGGCTGGTGCTTGATCCAAGAGTTCCAGCAATGGTTTGGCGCTTGGGTCTTGGGTGCAACTCGATAGTGCCAAGTTGCGTTGCCCCGGCTTCCAGTCGCGTAGTACAGAGCGGCACCAAGGGGCCATCAAAAAATCAGAGAATGCGATGGTCGTTAGTTCGCCCCGATCTGCAGGGCTGTGACACCAGCGCAAAAAACACAGTGCATGCACCCAAGCAGGTTGTGTGTTCAGCGGTGTGCCACCAGAAAGGTCGAAGCAGCGCGTGGCGCTACCTTGCCGTGGGTCAAATGTGACGGAAAACTGGCGCTGTACTCGGAGATAGTGTTTTGTCAGTTGGGGAACAACCACAGCGACCCGAGCTTCGGGTCGCTGTTGGCAAATATCCGCAGCCCAGCCAGCGGCTGCGGCGAGTTCGTCTGCTAACGAGTCAAAGCCGAAAAAGTTAGGCTTGTCCGCAGTTGGTGTGCTCGTGTCGTCGCGATGCTCAGATGGCTCCACCGCTGTTGTTGCTAGATCGACGATCTGCTCTTGCGTGGACCAACGGTAGACCCCGTTTTCGCTATTAGCGGCCTCTAGATACAACCGCTCGGTACTAGTCAGATGATCGAAAGCGATGAGTAGTAGGGGCTGGTGCGGCAATTTGTCCTGTGTGGCCAAAAATTTGGCCAATTGGCTTTGATAAATCTCCTGCCCTGACGATAACTCGTTAACCCTGCGCGCCCACTTAATAAACATCTGGCTCGCATCGTCACCTTGTTCCAGCAAGGCCAGGTCTATGTCGTAGCGATACAATAGCTCTAGCGCTTGAGCGGCACTGGCGGCCAGGTGGCGTTGCGCCGGAGTTGCGCATTGGTAAAATCGCGACAGTAACGCGCTTTGTGTTAGCAATCGCAGTGGCTCTGCGCAAGTATCTTGCCAACTGGCAAATTGCTGAGTCAGGTACTGATTCAAGCTCAAGCATTGGGGTGTCAGCCACGCTCTGCGATTGTGTTGTTGTTGGTGTTGATTAAAACCGCGGCGCAGCTCCCGAGCTAATCGTTCGTTAGGGGTGATGATGACATGGTTACTGACTGCATTTGCCAGCGCATGCGGAATGTTTACGAACGCTTTAACCATTGCTTAAGTGTAACGCAGGCTCTTAAGGTTTTACCGCACTGCTTGTTGCTATGACACTAGCGTGTGCTCTTTGATGGATTGCATTGAAAGCACAAAACACTGCTACCCAGGTGCCACAAAGAAACGCTAAACTGTACCACTAAGATCTAAGGAGAAGGTTATGTGGCATCTCATCGAAGACTTTTTTGACCAAGGCATAGTGATGAAGGCCTTCATAGGTCTGGGATGGCTGTCGCTGCTAATTATGGTGTTTAGCCTGATTCAGCAGTTGGCGTCTTAAGCTTTCATAATTTATTTAAGCGCCTATGTGGTTGTCATCTCTGAGTAACGTGCAACGCAACGCGTTGTTGCGTCTGGCGCATAATGTCATTGTCTCTGACGGGCTGTTGGATCCCAATGAAGAGGACATGCTATTCGAGCTCAAGCGCGAAATGGGTCTAAGCGATGTCGGAGAGCTTGAATATCTGGAGCTTGAGGGCATTCAAAACATCTTCGAAAACAGGCGATCGCGAGTCATTGTCATTGTTAATCTGCTAAAACTGAGTTACGTGGATGGCGCGTTTGAGGTAGAGGAAGAGTGTCTGCTCAAAGAAATTGCCCGCACCTTCGAGATTAGCGATCAACACTTCTTACTGCTCGATAATTGGGTTCGTCGGCATACTGCACTAGAGGACGAGGTCATAGCGTTATTTGACTAATCGCGGCAGCACTTGGCAGCGCTTTTAAGTGAGCGACCATTTTACACCTGAGGTGGTCTTTTGAGTCAGGCAGACGAACAAAAACGAATAATCGAGTGGCTTGAAGGTCTGCGCGTAGAGCACAGTGATCTGGACGTGGTAATCAAGCACCTAATGGAGGCGCGCCATCATGACAGCATGCGAATTCAGCGCCTAAAACGCCGTAAACTGAAAATCAAAGATATGATCCATCGCTTGGAAAGCGAACTGATCCCTGATCTCGATGCCTGAAGTCATTAGCAATAAACCCCTCACTGTAGCGATTTCTTCTACAGCTCTATTTGACCTATCAACCTCCAATCAGATCTACGAGAACGAGGGTCTAGAGGCGTATCGGCGTTATCAGATCGACCAGGAGGATTCTATTTTAGAACCTGGAGACGGCTACTATCTGGTAAAGAAAATATTAAATATCAACAGTTTACTAAAAAAACCCAGAGTTGATGTAATACTTTTGTCCAGAAATTCTGCTGATACCGGTTTGCGTGTATTCAACTCTATCCGTGCCCACGGGTTAGGCATCACCCGAGCGGCGTTTTGCTCAGGTGCTTCGCCGTATCGCTATATCGGCGCTTTTGGCTGTGATTTGTTTTTATCCACGCATGGCGACGATGTGCGCATGGCGTTGGAGGAGAACGTAGCGGCCGCAACACTATTAGGGCGTGGTGGTGGATCAGCCGATGGCGAAAATACCGCTCTGAAACTGGCGTTTGACGGCGATTCAGTGTTGTTCTCGGACGAAGCGGAGCAGGTTTATCAACGCGATGGATTAGATGCTTTTAGCGAGCACGAAGCGGCTAAAGCTGGTGATCTATTGGGTGGTGGTCCGTTCAAGGCGTTTTTGGCGGCTTTGCAAAGTCTGCAGCAGGAGTTTCCTGACGGCGAAAGCCCGATTCGAACAGCGCTGGTGACAGCGCGGGGAGCACCGGCCCACGAACGAGTAATTCGCACATTACGTGAATGGAACATTCGTCTAGATGAGTCTCTGTTCCTTGGTGGTATGGATAAAACTGAATTTTTGCGAGGTTTTGCTGCTGACATCTTTTTCGACGACCACGAGTTGCACTGCACCAGAGCGGCTGGCCACGTCGCCACAGGTCATGTGCCGCACGGAGTANTTAATCAGNATTAAAAAAGGNATATAAAAGANNTTTTTAATTCCCAAAAATTATATTAGGATCANGCCAACATTGTTTCGGTCTANCNGTTATGAAATTGCAGCAACTGCGTTACATCTGGGAAGTCGCCAATCATGATTTGAATGTCTCCGCCGCCGCGGAGTCATTGTTTACCTCGCAACCTGGCGTGAGCAAACAAATCCGACTGTTGGAACATGAGCTCGGAGTCGAGATCTTTGCCCGCAATGGCAAACACTTGTCGGAGATAACANCGGTCGGCCAGCAGATCATCGGTATGGCGGGGGAGATTCTGCGGCAGACCCGAACGATCAAGCAAATGGCCCAGGAATGCGCGGATGAAACCCAAGGGTCGCTGAGCATCGCCACCACCCACACCCAAGCCCGCTACGCCTTACCTGGGGTGATTCAGGAGTTTCGGCAAGCCTACCGCGACATCAGTTTGCACATGAACCAGGGGTCACCTGAACAAATCGCGCAGCTCGCTGACTCTGGCACCGCCGACTTCGCCATCGCAACCGAGGGCATGGAACTGTTTCAAGACTTGGTCATGATGCCTTGTTANCGCTGGAACCGGAGCGTGGTTGTGCCGAAGGATCATCCTTTGGCGTCAGTCAGTCGGCTAACCCTGGAACATTTGGCGGATCAGCCAATTGTGACTTATGTCTTTGGGTTTACGGGCCGATCTAAATTGGATGAGGCATTTGGCGCGGCGAANATAACTCCCAACGTAGTGTTTACCGCTACGGATACCGACGTGATAAAAACCTATGTGCGATTGGGTATTGGAGTCGGCATTATCGCGAGCATGGCGATTGACGAAACGCTAGATCAGGATCTGGTGCGTATCGACGCAAGCCATTTGTTTGAGCCCAGTGTTACCTATATCGGATTTCGTCGCGGCACTTTTTTACGACGTTACATGCTGAATTTCATAAAACTGTTTGCACCCCACTTAGATGAGTGGACTGTTCAAGATGCTTTGGCCTGCGCGACACGAAAGGAGCGCGAGGCTCTGTTTGCGGGGATTGCGCTGCCGCAAAGGTAACACCAACGCCCAACACGAAGAGCCAGGGCCGTTAACCCTGAGCGATTANATTCTGACTGTGTAAACCACATTCTTTTTGGGTTTCGGCTTCCCACCACCACCGGCCTGCGCGCTCGTGCTCGTGAGGTGCAATAGGGCGGGTGCAGGGTTCGCAACCAATAGAGATAAAGCCGCGCTCGTGGAGTGGGTTATACGGCACATCGTTGCCGCGAATGTAACGCCAAACATCTGACGATCGCCATGCGCTGAGCGGGTTAAATTTGTGCAGTGCTCCGTTTGCACCAGCAAACACCTCGTCAAGTTGTTCTGCGGGTAATGCCGCACGGGTCACGCTTTGGTCCATGCGTTGCCCGGTGATCCATGCGTCAAGGTGTGCAAGCCGCCGTCGCAGAGGGTTGATTTTGCGCACCCCGCAACACTCTGTGTGGCCGTCCGTTATGAAACTGTACAGGCCTTTTTGTTGCACTAGATGGCTTACTTCGTGTGGCTGCGGCATAACTAACTCGATGGGCCAGTCGTAGTGATTGCGCACCGTTTCGAGATATCTATAGGTCTGTGGATGCAGTCGGCCTGTGTCGAGGCTGAAAACATCGCAACGTAGGCCGAGCTTGTAGACCAAATCGATCAGCACCACGTCTTCTGCGCCACTGAATGAAATGGCAATTTTTCCAGCGGGGTGCTGATCCAATGCGGCACTCATTAGCGTCTTACTTTGCTGCACAAGTGTACCGAAGGCCTCGGGCGCAGATGCTGTATTCATTGATGTTTGTCGGCTTTGCAACACTACGAGAAGCGCAGGCTAACAGTGCTTTTCTCGGAACAAAAAGACCCTGTTGCTATATGCTTACGCCCGCAGCAATTGATAAGGACAGTCGTGGACGTTTTGTGTTTGGATNTGGAGGGAGTGTTGGTGCCAGAGGTCTGGCAAGCGGTCGCTCAAGCAACTCAAGTGGACGGCTTACTCAAGACCACTCGAGATATACCGGTTTACGAAGACTTGATGAATTATCGCTTGCAGTTACTCGAGGAGCACGACATCACGTTNTCCGACATTCAACGGCAAATAGCGATGCTCAAGCCNTTGCCGGGAGCGTTTGAGTTTCTGCAATGGGCGCGCTTGCACTTTCAGGTCGCCATTATCTCAGACACGTTTTACGAGTTTGCAGCTCCGTTAATGGCGCAGTTGAACCAGCCGTTTTTGTTGTGTCATAANTTAATTGTCGAGGCGGATCGGATTCAAGGTTTTAAGCTGCGGCAAACAGATCCGAAACGGCACTCGGTGCGAGCGTTTANGTCGCTGGACCTGCGAGTTATTGCTGCGGGTGACTCTTTCAACGACGTGTCGATGTTAGAAGAGGCAGATTCAGGGATCTTCTTTCAGGCGCCATCGAATGTACGCGAGTTGTATCCCCAGTACCCGTTGGCGCACAGCTACGCGGAGCTTCGAGACCTGATCAATCGGTCCTAGCGGTTGTGCTGGGAGTAGCTGCGGCGCAACCGTCGAGTGATGGCTGTGCCAGCAAGGTACAATATGCGAACGTGAATTTGCGTGGCGCTAGATGTCTGCCTGACGTACCCGCTAGGTTAACAACAGAGAGGAAAAACTAATGAGCCAAGGTGCTAAATTTCGAGCAGCGTATGCTAACGAAAAGCCATTGCAGATCCCTGGAACAATTAACGCTTACACAGCCTTGATGGCAGAGCGTGTGGGATACAAGGCCATTTATTTGTCTGGTGGTGGAGTGGCGAACGCATCCTACGGGTTACCCGACTTGGGTATGACGTCGCTAAACGATGTGCTAGAGGACGTTCGCCGGATCACCTCGGCGACGCAGTTGCCGTTATTGGTGGATATAGACACCGGTTGGGGTGGCGCCTTTAACATCGCGCGCACCGTTCGGGAAATGACTCAAGCGGGTGCTGCAGCTGTGCATATCGAAGACCAAGTGGCGCAGAAGCGCTGCGGCCATAGGCCCAACAAAGCTATCGTCCCTATTGCAGAAATGGTTGATCGCATTAAGGCCGCGATGGACGCGAAAACCGATGCGCAGTTTGTTGTGATGGCACGGACCGATGCTTTGTCAGTGGATGGGTTCAATGCGGTTGTAGATCGGGCGGGGGCTTTTGCTGAGGCCGGTGCTGACGCGATTTTCGCGGAAGCTATGACCGATATCGCGATGTATGAGTCTATTGTTGCTGCTGCTGCGGTTCCGGTATTGGCAAACCTTACCGAGTTTGGCCAAACGCCGCTGTACACGACGCAAGAGCTAGCCGCGGTTGGCATTGATATGGCGCTTTATCCGTTATCAGCCTTCCGCGCCATGAATAAAGCGGCGCTTAACGTTTATCAAGAAATTCGTAGCGAGGGCACGCAAGCGGCGGTCGTCGATAGCATGCAGACGCGTATGGAACTGTATGATTTTTTGGGTTACCACGAATATGAGCAGAAGCTAGATCAACTCTTTGCCGAGCAGGAGGGGTGAAGCTGTTCACTGAATAAAGTAGGTAGGCTAAGCTGCAGCACACGAGGGAACATTAAGGAGGCTCGTTATGGTTGATAAGAAGTTGGGCGGCGCCGGATTACGCGGCCAAAGCGCGGGCAGCACCGCATTATGTACGGTGGGTGTCTCCGGCACCGGTCTTACCTATCGCGGTTACGACATTACCGACCTGGCAGAAAATGCGTGCTTTGAAGAAGTTGCGTTTCTAATTTTTCATGGCCACTTACCAAACCAGCAAGAGCTTGACGATTATCGCGGCGTGCTGATGTCGAACCGAGAACTGCCAGCTACTTTGCTCGAGGTGCTCGAGCGAATCCCGGCCTCAGCTCACCCGATGGATGTGATGCGCACCGGCTGCTCTATGTTGGGTAATCTTGAGCCAGAAGGCGATTTTGGTAATCAGCAGAAAACTGCCGACCGGCTGCTCGGCGCGCTGCCCGGCATTATCAACTATTGGTATCGATTCAGTCATGATGGAGTACGGATTGACACAGCCTCTGATGAGCCAACGTTGGCAGGGCATTTCTTGCGCACACTCAGTGGTGCGTCACCGAATGAGCTGCACCAGCGCGTGATGGATACGTCGTTGATTCTCTACGCTGAGCACGAATTTAATGCGTCAACATTCACTGCCCGGGTTTGTGCGTCGACATTATCAGACATGCATTCGTGTGTGACCGGTGCGATTGGTTCTCTGCGTGGGCCTTTGCACGGCGGTGCGAATGAAGCTGCAATGGAGCTTATCGAGAAGTTTTCCACACCGGAGGAAGCCACTGCTGGTGTGCGGGGTATGTTGGAGCGTAAAGACAAAATCATGGGTTTTGGTCACGCGATCTACCGCACTAGTGATCCTCGAAATGTCATCATCAAACAATGGGCTGAGAAGCTCGCTGCAGATGTTGGCGATACAGTGCTGTATCCCGTGTCCTGTGCAATTGAAAAACTCATGTGGGATGAGAAAGAACTGTTCGCTAATGCTGACTTCTTCCACGCTTCGGCATACAACGCCATGGGCATCCCAACCAAGCTGTTTACACCGATTTTCGTATGTTCNCGGGTATCTGGCTGGACTGCGCATGTAATGGAGCAGCGTGAGAACAATCGCATCATTCGACCGAGCGCCGACTACACCGGTGCTGATCCACGAGTGGTAACGCCGATTGCGCAGCGCTAGAACCCTAATGCAACAAGCTGGTTTGCCTATTATCCCCTAGGCNGGCGGGGGTACGCGGACTGAGCCCTGCATGATGACCCTTGCGCTGCGACTCATACTGGCGCAGTGAATGGTCCAGGCACCAGCCACGTTTTCGGCTTCGGCGCCCACTCGAAGAGTGCCGGATGGGTGGCCGAAGCGAACGCTATTAGGTTCGCCAGTTTCCGCTGCAAGGTTAACTAAGGTGCCCGGAATAGCCGCTGCTGCGCCAATGGCAACGGCGGCGGTACCCATCATTGCATGATGTAACTTGCCCATCGACAAGGCGCGTACGAGTAAATCAATCTGCTCAGAGTTAACGGCCTTGCCGCTGGACGCTACATAGCTCTGCGCGGGCGCGACGAATGCGACTTTTGGTGTGTGTTGTCTTGCAGCGGCTTCCTCGGGGGATTGAATTAAGCCCATCATCAAAGCACCGGCAGTGCGAATTTTTTCAAACTTTGCCAACGCGTCAGCGTCTGAGTTGATGTCGTCTTGTAGTTCGGTGCCGCGATAACCGACTGCCTCAGCGTTGATAAAGATCGTTGGGATACCGGCGTTGATCATAGTTGCGTCCAGAACTCCAACACCTGGCACCTCAAGCGCATCGATTAAGTTGCCGGTTGGAAACAAAGCCTCGCGCGCGGTATCGACAGGCTGCATAAAGTCCAGTGCCACTTCGGCGGCGGGGAAGGTAACCCCGTCTAGCTCAAAGTCGCCGGTTTCTTGCACTCTACCGTCTGTCATTGGTACGTGGGCGATAATGGTCTTAGCAATATTAGCTTGCCAAATTCGAATCTCGGCGACGCCGTTTTGCGGTACTTTTTCGGCCGCGATGAGTCCTTGTTCGATAGCAAAAGGACCCACTGCCGCAGATAGGTTGCCACAGTTACCACTCCAATCTACAAAGTCTCGGTCAATGGCGACCTGGCCAAACAGATAATCGATGTCATGCTCGGGCTGCTCGCTTGGCGCGACGATGACGGTTTTGCTGGTGCTTGAGGTGGCGCCACCCATACCGTCGATCTGTTTTTCGTAGGGGTCAGGACTGCCGATGACTCGCTGCAGAAACTTGTCGCGCTCAGCGCCGGGACGTTGCGCGGCTGCGGGCAAATCCGATTTGTTGAAGAACACACCTTTGCTAGTGCCGCCGCGCATATAAGTCGCGGGTACTGAAATCTGTGGAGGGAAATTTTTCGCCATGTTTGTCCTCAGCCAAGCCTCGGTTTAAGTCCCTGCGGTATTATTTTGCAGAAAGTCCTCGGCAAAGCGCTGCAAGACGCCGCCGGCGTTATAAATAGAAACCTCCTCAGCAGTGTCAAGTCGGCAACGTACAGGAATAGTTAGTGCCTCGCCGTCACGTCTGGTCATGGTTAATTCAAGGCTGGCGCCGGGATTAACCGTTCCGACAACGTCAAAACTCTCGCTACCGTCTATGCGGTAGGTATGACGACCTTCGCCGTCGACGAATTCCAAGGGCAGTACGCCCATGCCTACCAAGTTGGTGCGATGAATGCGNTCGAAACCCTCGGCAACAATTGCTTCCACACCGGCCAGACGCACGCCTTTTGCCGCCCAATCTCGGGATGAGCCTTGGCCATAGTCTTTGCCAGCAACAATGATCAGTGGTTGTTTACGTTGCATGTAGGTTTCTATTGCTTCCCACATCCGAACGACACTGCCCTCTGGTTCAAGGCGCGCCAACGACCCTTGTTGCACCTCGCCATTGGTTTGCACCATCTCGTTGAGCAGTTTTGGATTCGCGAACGTTGCGCGTTGAGCTGTAAGGTGATCGCCNCTATGGGTGGCGTAGGAATTAAAGTCTTCCTCNGGCAGACCCATACTGTGCAAGTACTCGCCNGCAGCGCTGTCNAATAGGATCGCGTTCGATGGTGATAAGTGGTCGGTCGTAATATTGTCACCAAGCACCGCANGTGGGCGCATNTCGCTGAGACTGCGCTCGCCGGCCAATGCACCTTCCCAATACGGTGGACGGCGAATATAGGTGCTTTGCTCTCGCCACTGATACAACGGATCTGTTTCTTCGGTAACGTCTTTCAACGAAACAAACATAGGGTCGTAGACCGCGCTAAATTGCTCTGGTTTGACCGCCTTATTAACGATTTGGTCAATTTCCTCATCGCTGGGCCAGATGTCTGCGAGTCGCACAGGCTCACCGTTTGCGTCCATACCAAGCACATCTTGCTCAATGTCAAAACGGATTGTGCCGGCTATGGCGTAGGCGACCACGAGAGGCGGTGACGCCAAAAAAGCCTGTTTCGCATGGGGATGAATGCGGCCGTCGAAATTTCGGTTGCCGGACAAAACCGCAGTGGCGTAAAGATCACGGGAAATTATTTCTTCCTGTATCACCGGGTCTAATGCACCGCTCATACCGTTACAAGTGGTGCAGGCGAAGNCGACGATGCCGAAACCTAGTTTCTCNAACTCTGGAAGTAGTGCGGCTTCTTCGAGATATAACTGCACCGCTTTGGAACCCGGAGCCAGTGACGTCTTAACCCAGGGTTTGCGTGTTAAGCCTCGTGCATTGGCGTTGCGTGCCAGCAATCCAGCGGCAATTACGTTGCGCGGGTTGCTGGTATTGGTGCAACTGGTGATGGCGGCGATGATGACGGCGCCGTCTGGCATCTGGTCCTCCGTTTGCTCGATCGCGGCACTGATACCGTGTTCTGCCAGAGCGCTGGTGGGTACTCGTCGATGGGGATTGGACGGGCCGGCTATATTGCGGCAGACGCTGGATAGATCGAAGCGCAACACTCGCTCGTAGTCTGCTTGTGCCATGGCTTCAGCCCATAAGCCGGTTTGTTTCGCGTACTGCTCGACCAACTGCACCTGCTTATCCTCACGACCGGTAAGACGCAGATAGTCCAGCGTGTGCTGATCAATGTAGAACATCGCGGCGGTGGCGCCAAACTCAGGCGTCATGTTGGAAATGGTCGCCCGATCGCCCAAAGTTAGTGCGGCGGCGCCAGTACCAAAGAATTCTAGATAGGTAGAAACCACACCTTCGGCGCGAAGAAACTCGGTTAGCGCGAGCACGATGTCAGTGGCGGTAATGCCTGGCTGGCGCNGGCCCAGTCAATTCGACGCCAACAATATCAGGTAGGCGCATGTACGAAGCGCGACCGAGCATGACGCTTTCTGCCTCAAGGCCGCCAACGCCAATAGCGATCACACCCAACGCATCTACATGGGGAGTGTGACTGTCGGTGCCAACCAAAGTATCGGGAAAGGCCACGCCGCTCTGTGCATGTACCACCGGCGACATACGCTCAAGATTAATCTGATGCATGATGCCATTGCCCGGTGGAATCACATCGACATTCTTAAAAGCTGTTTTGGTCCAATTGATGAAATGAAATCGATCGTCATTGCGTCGATCCTCTATAGCGCGGTTTTTTTCGAACGCATCTTTTTCGAAACCCGCGTGCTCTACAGCGAGGGAGTGGTCGACGATGAGTTGGGTAGGAACCACCGGATTTACCTCCGCAGGATCGCCACCTTTGGCGGCGATTGCATCTCTGAGGCCGGCTAAATCCACCAGCGCGGTTTGGCCAAGGATATCGTGGCAGACCACGCGGGCTGGAAACCACGGAAAGTCGAGGTCGCGCTTGCGTTCAATCAGCTGCTCAAGAGCAGGATTTAGTATCTCCGGGTCGCAACGTCTTACAAGATTCTCAGCCAACACTTTGGCGGTATACGGCAACCGCGAATAAGCGCCTGGTGCCAATGCATTCACTGCCGCTGCAGCGTCGAAAAAATCCAGATCCGTGCCCGGTAAAGACTTGCGAAAGTGTGAGTTCATAGTTCCCCTCAGGATAGTGTTAGGGCAGTGATCGGCGCATGGTTAGATGCTGCAGACCTGCTTCGTCAAATGTATCGCCAGTAGCCGTAAAACCGTGTTTCGCATAAAAGTCTTTGGCGTCCGTTTGCGCGTGGAGAAAAACATATTTAGCTTCGTTATCTGCCGCGGTCGCAACGATGTGGTCTAACAGCGCGGCACCAACACCTTGGCGACGTTGCGACTGCAATACGGCCATGCGGCCAATTTGACCGTCTGCGGTGAGACGCCCACAGCCAATAGCTTGCCCGCTGCTGTCATACGCCAAAAAGTGCCGGTGGGATGAATCGTTAGGGTCAAGCTCGTCAGTAAGCGCAATGCCCTGTTCCTCGACAAAGACCTGCATTCGCAGAGCCATGAGCACGTCTTTGTGGGTGCTCCAGCTGACCTCGGTGGCGATAACGCTCAAATTCATCAGTCAAAGGGCTTTTCGGCCAACGCTGTGGCGACGCCGATGTAGTTGTCTGGGGTCAGGTCGCGGAGTTCTGCCACTGCTGCTTCTGGAAGTTGTAACTCCGTTAGTAGTTCGGCAAACAAGGGCGCTGATAAGCGCCGGCCGCGCGTGGCCGCTTTGAGCTTTTCGTAAGGTTCGGCGATTCCATATTTACGCATTACCGTCTGCACTGGCTCGGCTAATACCTCCCAGCTCTGCGCCAGATCAGCGGCAATTACGTCGCTGTTGACGTCTAGGCGCGATAAGCCCTTTACAGTGGCTTGGTAGGCTATGGCGCAATGCGCAAATGCGTTACCGATATTGCGTAAGACCGTAGAGTCCGACAAATCTCTTTGCCAGCGTGACACGGGAAGTTTCTCAGCCATGTGGGCAAGCAAAGCGTTGGCGATACCCACGTTGCCCTCCGAGTTCTCAAAGTCAATGGGATTAATCTTATGCGGCATGGTCGAAGATCCGGTTTCGCCTTCTACCTTAATCTGCTTAAAGTAGTCGTTGGATATATAGGCCCAAATATCACGATCGAAATCTAGCAGAATTTGATTGAGGCGCATTAGGCAGTGGAATATCTCAGCAAGATAGTCGTGCGGTTCGATTTGCGTAGTCCAGGGGTTGTTCGTTAACCCAAGTGAACGTATGAAATCGCCAGACACTTGAATCCAATCTACACTCGGATAAGCACTTAGATGGGCGTTGAAATTACCTACCGCACCATTAAATTTGCCCATTATCTCTATCTGACTGAGCTGTGAACGTTGTCGCTGTAATCGTACCGCGACGTTTTTCATTTCTTTGCCCAGAGTAGTCGGAGAAGCCGTTTGGCCGTGAGTTCGAGACAACATGGGCCTGGCTGAATGGGCTGAGGCTAGGTCCTCAATCGCAGCGATCAATGTGTCTATATGCGGCATTAACACCTCGGCAATGGCTGCTTTTACCATTAATCCGTAGGCGGTGTTATTGATGTCCTCGGACGTGCATGCGAAGTGAATCCACTCGCTTAAAGGCGCTAACGTATCGCGCTCATTAAAGCGTTCTTTGACGTAGTACTCGACTGCCTTAACATCATGGTTAGTAGTTGCCTCGAATTGCTTGATGCGCAATGCTGCAGCCTCGTCAAAGTTAGCAATCAGTTCGTTGACAAATTGTTTATCGTCGTCGCCGAGGGCTGGCATCTCAGCGATGGTGGTCAAGTCACCAAGAAACGCCACCCAACGGCATTCAACCTCTGTTCGGTACTTCATTAAACCGAATTCGCTACAGATGCTAGCGAGGGCGTCCACTTTGCTACGATAACGACCGTCTACTGCCGAAATGGCATGAATGGAATCAGATTGCGACATAGGCTGCAGGCTCCAAGGGCCGTTATGAGGTAAAGGTTCGCTGACAAAGGTCAATGCAGCCGCCACCAAGCAACTGCTCATCCTGATAGAAGGCTATGTATTGACCTTCTGCTACTGCACGTTGCGGCTGGGTAAATCGCACCAACAGCTTACCGTTACAGGCGTGCTGAACGTGACATTGCTGGTCCTGCTGGCGATACCGAACCTTTGCATTGCATTGCAAAGGCAAACTTATGTTCTGTAACCAGTTAACGTCTACCGCGTGTAGCCACGTGCTAGTTAGCGCGCTTTCGTCCTGGGTAATCTCTAAACGATTGCCGGTCGGATGTTTTGCCGCGACGTACCAAGGCAACTCTGATCTGCCTGGCTTGCCGCCGATGCTCAAGCCCTGACGCTGCCCAATGGTGTAGTAGTGCAAACCTTGATGCTCGCCAAGTGTTCGCCCTTGGGCAT